>DRLM01000062.1 GCA_011375345.1 Gammaproteobacteria bacterium | reverse complement strand
GGGGCGGGTCTTTTGCGGGCATAATAACCTCTTTGCTGTCTGGCGGAGGGCGCAGGCCATTGACCGTCTACAAGGTCGACAAGCTTATGAGCGAGGCGCGCCGTCTCGCCCGGGATTACCGCAGCGCCATGGGCAAGCCCCTGGCGGGCATCAGTGCCGAACTGGCGGTGCACGATGCCATCCGCCTGCTGGATCTCAGGCCCGCGCCGGCGGGGACGGTGGGTTACGACGCGCTCGGCCAGGGGCGTTGGGACGGCAAGCGCATCCAGATCAAGGGCCGGGCGATTTTTGACGAGGGCAGGGGCGGCCAGCGCATCGGCCAGCTTAAGACCGAGCAGGACTGGGACAGTGTCGTGCTGGTGCTCATGGACGAGGCCTACGAGCCCTTTGAGATCTATGAAGCGGAACGGGATGAGGTAATGGCGGCGGTGGCCGAGTCCGCCGGCAGCAAGCGCAGCCGGCGGGGGGCCCTTTCGGTGGCCAAGTTCAAAATCATCAGCCGCCTGGTGTGGACCCGCGAAAACGGCATCGAGGACGAGATCTGGGACAACCAGGGGAGGGCGTGATGGTCAGGGAAAGACAGTTCAGCAAGGGAAAAGGGCAACGCCTGCCGCGCTGGGCGGTTGGGGCCGTGGTGGTCCTTCTGGTCGCCGCCTGCGCGCCGCACCAGGTTTACCGCAGCGATTACACCTTGTGCCGCGACGCCCGGCCCGAGCAGGCCTGCCCCCGCGCGGCCTTGCAGGAGACCGCCGACAGCGCCGATCCCGCGGCCCGCTATCTGCTGGGGTTCGTGGAATTTGACGACCAGGGTCAGCTCTGGGACCGGGCGCAGATGGATGCGGTGCTGGGCCGGATCAACGCCGAAGCGGCCGACAAGGATCTGCTGCTGCTGGTTTTTGTGCACGGCTGGAAACACAGCGCCGCCCCCGGGGATGGCAATGTGAACACCTTTCGCGGGGTGCTGGGGCGGCTGGCGGCCCTGGAAAACCGCATCAGCGCCGCCGCCGGCCTCGCCCCGCGGAAAGTGGTGGGGGTGTACCTGGGCTGGCGGGGCGGCTCGGTGACGGTGCCGGTGGTGAAAGAGCTGTCTTTCTGGGACCGCAAGAACGTGGCCCACAAAGTCGGCTACGGTGGCGTGACAGAAGTGCTGGCGCGGCTGGAGCTGGTCCAGAAAACCAAAGACGCCATGGCCGCCCGGGATGCCTCCGGTCCCGCCGGCGCGAAAAGCCGCACGCGGCTGGTGGTGATCGGGCACAGCTTCGGCGGGGCGGTGGTGTTTTCCGCTTTGTCGCAAATCCTGGAAATGCGTTTTGTGGACACCACCGGTCCCTTGGGGGTGGTCAGCGACGTCCGGGGTTTCGGCGACCTGGTGGTGTTGATCAACCCCGCTTTCGAGGCGGCGCGCTATGCCGTCCTCAGCGACATGGCGACCGAACGGGGCACGTATTTCCCCAGCCAGCTGCCGGTACTGGCGGTGCTCACATCGCAAGCCGACTACGCCACCAAGCTGGCCTTCCCCCTGGGCCGCTGGTTTTCCACCCTGTTTGAAAAAGAACACGAGGCCAGCCGCAAAAACGGCCTGACCGGCAAGCGGGAAACCATCGACCAGGGCCGGGCCAACGTTACCGCCGTGGGCCATTTCGCGCCCTATCAGACCCACCGCCTCAGCGCCACGGCCACTGTCGGGCGGGAGGCCCTTGCGCCGGTTGCAATGGCGGAAGACCTAAAGCTGCTGTTTAACACCGTGGAAGAATGGCGAAACGACGCGCCGGGCAATGTCATCCAGTTCCACGGCGCCCGCCTGACGCGCTCCCAGACTTCCGCCGGCCGCAATCCGTACCTGGTGGTGAAAGTGGACAAGGCCCTGATCCGCGATCACAACGATATGGACGATCCCCGGATCATCGGCTTCATCCGCCAGCTGGTGTTGCTGGCCAGTCTGGCACGGGAGCTGGAGGCGGAGCAGGTGACGCCGGCGCAATTGCTGGGCCCTGAATGAATGGTCCGGGCGGCGGAGGTGCTCGGTCCCCACGGCCCCCTGGCGGCCACCCTGGCCGGTTTCGCCCCGCGGGCCAGCCAGCAGGCGATGGCGGCGGCGGTGGAGGCGGCCCTGGCGGCCGGTGAGACCCTGGTGGCCGAGGCGGGCACGGGCACCGGGAAAACCTTCGCCTATCTGGTGCCCGCCCTGCTGTCCGGCAGGCGGGTGATTGTTTCCACCGGGACCAAGACCCTGCAGGACCAGCTTTTCCACCGTGACCTGCCCGCCGTGCGGCGGGCACTGGACGTTCCCGTGGCGGTAAGTTTGCTCAAGGGCCGGGCCAACTATTTATGCCTCCACCGCCTGGCCCGGGCGGAAACGGACGGGGTGCTGGGCACGCCCCGGGAGCTGGCCAGTCTGGGCCGGCTGCGGGAGTGGGCCCGCCGGACCCGCTCCGGGGACATCGCCGAGGTGGAGGAAGTGCCGGAACAGTCCCCGCTCTGGCCTCAGGTTACCTCCACCGCCGACAACTGCCTGGGCCAGGACTGCGGGCACTTCAAGGACTGCTACGTGGTCAAGGCCCGGCGGGCCGCGCAAAAAGCGGCGCTGGTGGTGGTCAATCATCATCTGCTGCTGGCGGACATGGTGCTGAAGGAAGAGGGCTTCGGCGATCTGTTGCCCGGCGCCGATGCCTTCATCATCGACGAAGCCCACCAACTGCCCGAGGTGGCTTCGGGTTTTCTGGGCGCCAGCGTGGGCACGCGCCAGCTTGTTGAGCTGGCCCGGGACAGCATCGCCGAATACCTGACGGAAGCGGGCGACATGCCCGAAGTCAAAGAGGCGGCGGAGGCGCTGGAAAAAAGTGCCCGGGACGCCCGGCTGGCCTTTGGCCTGGCCAGCCGCCGCGCTCCCTGGAGCGCACTGACCGGTGGGCCCCGCGCCGCCCTGGATGAAGTACGGCAGGCTTTGGGGCGTTTGCAGACCCTGCTGGAGGCGGCCGCCGAGCGGGGCAAGGGCCTGGACAACTGCCATCGCCGCAGCCTCCATCTGGGGGAGCGCCTGGCGGCCTTGCTGGCGGCGGAGCAGGACGGCCATGTGCAATGGTTCGAGACCTACCCCAAAAGCGTGGTGTTCCATCGCACACCCCTGCGGGTGGGTCCCGCCCTGGCCGCCCACATGCTGCGTTTCCAGGCGGCCTGGGTGTTTACCTCCGCCACCCTGGCGGTGGCCGACAGTTTTGCGCACTTTTGCGCCGCCGCGGGCCTGGCGGATCCCCGCACCGCCCGCTGGGACAGCCCCTTCGACCATGCCCGCAACGCCCTGCTTTATGTGCCCCGGAACCTGCCCCTGCCCGCGGCGCCCGGTTATACCAAAGCGGTGGTCGCGGCCGCCGTGCCCGCGCTGGCGGCCAGCGGCGGGCGGGCTTTTTTCCTGTTCACCAGCCACCGCGCCCTGCGGGAGGCGGCGGAAATCCTGCGCCGTGCGGTGGACTATCCCCTCTTGGTGCAGGGGGAGGCGCCCCGGGGCGAGCTGTTGGCGCGTTTTCGCCGCCTGGGCAATGCCGTGCTGTTGGGTACCGGCAGTTTTTGGGAAGGGGTGGATGTGCGCGGCCCGGCCCTGTCGCTGGTGATTATCGACAAACTCCCCTTCGCCGCTCCCGGTGATCCTGTGCTCAGCGCCCGCATCGACGCCCTGCGGCGCGAGGGCGGTCAGCCCTTCACTGACTACCAACTCCCCCAGGCGGCCATCGCCCTGAAACAGGGCGTGGGGCGGCTGTTGCGGGACGTGCACGACCGGGGGGTGTTGATGCTGTGCGATCCGCGCCTGGTGAGCAAAGCCTATGGCAAGGTCTTCTTGCGCAGCCTGCCGCCCATGCCGCGCAGCCGGGATATTGCCGCCGTGAGGGCGTTTTTTGCCCGGGAAGACGCCCACCCGGCGGCCGCGGGCGAGCCGGGCCGGTGAAGCTGCTGGCCCTGGACACCTCCACTGAAGCCTGTTCCGCCGCGCTCTACCTGGACGGCGAAGTGCGGGGATGCTTCGAACTGGCCCCCCGGCGCCACGCCGCCCTGATCCTGCCCATGCTGGACAGCCTGCTAAAGGAAGCCGGCCTGGCCCCTGCCCAGCTGGATGCCCTGGCCTTCGGCCGGGGGCCGGGGGCTTTCACCGGCGTGCGCATCGCCGTGGGGGTGGCCCAGGGGGTCGCCTTTGGAGCCGGCCTGCCGGTGGTGCCCGTCTCTTCCCTCGCGGCCCTGGCCCACGGCATCTTCCGTCAGCAGGGCCGGCAGCGGGTGCTGGCGGCCCTGGACGCCCGCATGGGACAGGTGTACTGGGCGGCCTACGAGGTCCAGGGAATGGGGCAAGTCATTCTGCAGGGGGAGGAGCGGGTGGTAGCACCGGAAGCGGTTCCCCTCCCCGCAGGCGGGGGATGGTGCGGTGCCGGCACCGGCTGGGGGGCCTGGGGCGGCTCTTTGCATGCCCGGCTCGCCGGCAAAGTGACCGCAGTGCACGGCGCCTGTTATCCCCATGCCGTGGATCTGGCCCACCTGGGCGCCAGCGCCTGCCGGGCCGGCGTTATCCTGCCGCCGGAGCAGGCTCTGCCGGTGTATCTGCGCGAGCGGGTGGCGGAAAAAACGTCCCGGAACAAGGCCACCTGGTAGACATGACGTTTTGCAGGAAACGCCCGTGGATATGAGAATCATCACGGACCGCCAGGCCCGCCAGCCGGTGGAAGCGCGCGACCCGGGTTTATCAAGGCCGGTGGTTAATATCGACGGCGTCTTGCGCGGCAAGTCCCTGGCGCGGGAGATGTTTCTGTCGGCCCTGGACAAGGGCCGGGGAAATTTTCCAATCAACCGGATATTCTCATCTTCATGCTTCCCGGCAGACTTTGGTCCTCAGTCCGGGCCGGCCCGGGCCTGCAGATAACTCACGATTTCCTGCAAGGTCTCATCGGAGGGTGTATCCGCCCCGTCGCGCATGTGCTGACGCATACGGACTACCACCAGCGGCCATTGGCCGGCAGTGTGGCTCTCAGGCTCGGGCAGGCCGTGGCACTTGCTGCAGTGTTGACGGAACGCCTCGGCAGCCGGGGACCGGTCTTGCGGTGCCGCCACCACTCTCTGCCCTCCTCCCGGCCCGGTCCCGGCCGGACCCTGTTCCGGTTCCCCACTGTGATAGTCACAAGCGGCCAGCAACGTCGCCATCAACAGCGCCGCCGGAAGTGTCGTAGATCTAATCATCTTGTTTCGCCTTATTGACTCGGCCATCAAACAGTTCGTCCTGAGCTGTTTGACGGCCACCCGAGAAATCCGCGTGCCATTTTGCGACATGGCGGATAGGGCGCGGGCGCCCAGCGGCTGGCGCCAATGGCGGCACCTCCCTGTGCCGCAACAGCAACCCGGTAATTTTAATTTCTTTGACAGGGGATCACTAAATCCCCCGCCGTTGGGTGGCATCGTTGCTATTACCCCCTCTCCCCTTGAGGGGAGAGGGACAGGGTGAGGGGTGAACACACGCCGGGGTTGAAACCTGAACCCTCACCCTGGCCCTCTCCCGGTCTTGGGAGAGGGGACAACCGGCCGTACGGCCGCCCACTTCGGCGTATTGCCGTAACATGACGCCACCGGCTTTAGCCGGTGGAGTATTCCCACCCTGGAAGCCACCATGAGACTATTTCCAGCGGGCGAGTGCAAGCCCACTGAAAGCACGGTGCCTCCCTTTGTTGATATGTAGCAGAGACTGTGTTTTCTCAACTTCAACCGGACGCCGGCCAAGCAGCGCGTTGTGCTGGTGTTGCGATATTTATAGTGTTACTCGCGGCCGCGCGCCAAACCGGAGATGACTAAAGTTTTGCGGCGACAGCCCGTTAGCTGGGCCGTCAAGGGGGCGGCGCGCCGGCAATGGCCGCTATATACTGTTAACGCGGCAATCAGACAGGCTGCCCTGAGCTGTTTGATGGTCACCTGCGAAATCCGCCCGCCATTTGGCGACAGGGCGGGGAGTTCGCGGGCTCCCCTTGGCTGACGCCGATGGCGGCACCTCCCGGTGCCGCGACAGTAAGGCGACAATTTGGGTTGCCGGGTTGAAGTTTTGGCAGACATTTTAAGGAGATTTGCAATGGAAGGAAAACACAAACACGCTCACGAACACGACCATCAACACAGTCATCAGCACGAGCATGAACACACTCACGGAGACGGCACGCAGCACAAACACCCCCATGGGCACACCCACAGCCACACGCACAGCCATGAGCATGAACACAGCCACAGTCACGACACCGGCAGCGGACACGATCACCAACATGAAGAAAATGAACTGGAGGGGCATGAACACAAGCACCCGGGTCATGACGCCGAACCGCACGAACATGACCATCACTAACGTGTTCGGCACCCCGCTGTAGCCGCGGCATCCCCCCGCCGCGAAGCGTTCCGCCCGGGCGCTTCACCGCGGCGGGGGACCGCTTACGCGGCGCCGACAGGTCAAAAAGGGGTCAGACCCCTTTAGTGAATGCGAGACCCCTGAATGCGCTTGCCCGCCGCTGATTTTTCTTGCCTCGTCAGCAGAATCTATGGGTAGATTCCGGTTCAGGTAAGGCGCCAAGTGTATGATACAAAGCGATTTCCATAGCGTGATAGGTTCTAAAGCCAAAGGCTTTTCTGACAGTCAGTTTTGCCTTGGTGTTAAAGCCCTCCACTACGCCGCTGGAAAGCTGTCCCTTGGCGCGAAACCAGTTCATCAGCAGCGGACGATGCCTGCGCAACATTCTCGCCACTTTCTTCATCGGTTCAATCTTCGAGCGCATGGTCTTCCTACACCAGCGTTCCAGGAATTCACCGGCCCAGTAGGGCGACTTGTAGGTCCAGAAGAACTGGAACTCTTCCTTCAGCAGATAGCTGCGCACACTCTTCAGATTATATTGCAACAGCTCCGCCAAGCGCGCCTCCTGGTGCTCAGTCAAGTGCTCAGGGCGCTTGAGCAACAGCCATCGCGTCTTGGTCAACACCGGCTCGTAGCCCTGCGCCTTCAGCGCCTTGGCCTCCTGTGCCCGGACCTCGTCAATGGCCTTGCTCAGGTGAGCCATGATGTGAAAACGATCCAGCACATGAATGGCCTGCCCTGCCTTCCTGGCGATCACCTTCAGGTAGGGCCGCCACATGTCGCTGCAGATGAACCTCAGGGACTGGCTGCGCTCCCTGTCAAACCAGCGGAAGAACTTCAGCAGAGTCCTCACCGTCCGCCGTTCTCCCACCCACAGCAGCCGTTTACAGCCACTGTCGATCTGGTAGACCAGCGTCAGATAACGATGCCCCCGCTGCCACTGGATCTCATCCACACCAATGGACCGAATCCCAGAAAGGTCCTGATGCGCCCGACCCCACGCAACGGCCATCTCCACAGAACGGTAGACCGCCTCCCAGCTCATGCGAAAGGCCTCCGCCACCTCTTTCCAGCTCAGCCGCTTTGCCCAGCGCGCCAGAAACCAGGCATAGGCCTGCGTCAGGCGGCTCTTGCCCAAGGCCCACGGCAGATGCTCAACCCGTACGCCGCACCCAGGACAGTCCACCCGCCGCGGTGCATAACGGAAGAATACCTTGAGACCCCAAAGGGGCACAAACTCAAAGCGCCGTGCCGGCAACCGGTCATAGCCAGGCCTCGCCCGGCCACAGCCGCTGCACAGCGGCCGGCTGTTGGCCCGCGCCCGCAGTTCCACTTCCAGGGCCGGCGCCCCCTCATGATCAATCCAGCGGACCGCGCCATACACAAAAGATTTGAATTTCTGGACACGATTGAGGATAGTCTTAACCAGCATCCCGCTCCTTTCCCTCCGATTGATGATGGCCTTAGCAACTATCATCTTCTCAGAGGCGGGGCGGGATGCGCTACTCCTCCTCTGCCCTCAATCTCTCATTTACAACCCCCTTCTACCCACGAATTCTGCCGAAGAGCCAAAAAGAACAATGGGGCCGAGAACGGCGGCGGGGTATTTCATCGTAGGTGCACGCTCTTTGTTGGATGTCCGCTGATCGGCGGTGCTCCGCCCGGCCGGGAAAGGCGACGGAGAGATATTTACAACTTTGCCGCGCTGTCGGTTTTTCGTCCAGCCTGTTTCCGGTCTTGTGGCTGTCCGGTGAGGGCTTATGCGCTGTTGGCTGCCCGCCACCGGTCGCAAAACTCCCGCACGGCGCCATGGCCGCCCGCACGCCGGGTGATGTACACGCAGCGCTCGATCACCTCAGGGTAGGCGTCCGCCACGCAGGCGGGCAGGCCCACTTGCTCCAGGCAGGGCAGGTCGTTGATGTCATTGCCCAGATAGGCCACCTGGGCCATGACAAGGCCGCGTCCGGCGACTTCCTGCCGCAGCCGCGTGCCTTTGTCTTCACAGCCCTGGATGCATTCCAGGCCCAGTTTGCGGCAGCGGGCCCCGACCACCGGGTTGCGCTCCTTGGACAGGACCAGCATGTCGAAGCCGGCTTTTTTACACAATTCCAGGCCCAGGCCGTCAGAGCGGTTGCAGGCCACTGCCTCGCGGCCGTCTTCCAGGACGAATACCCGGTTATCGGTGAACACGCCGTCGAAATCGAATACGGCGAGCCGGATCTGGCGAAAACATTGGTCGAGTTCCACGGTCACAATGATGACTCCTGTGCTGGGGAAAAGCCGGTGGTGAAAGTGTGACAGCTTATCGGCCTGACGGCAGCATCCTCCCGGCGTCGGTGGCAAAAGGATTTGTGTATCATCGCGTCTTGATCCGGCTCAAAAGCGGGTGTGGCCTGGAGCGCAGACGGAGGCTGGCAATGAAAAAGACGGCATGGTTGACGGGGGTGTTGCTGCTGGCGGCCTGTGGCACCACGGTGGAGCGTTTGGACGTGGAAGCGGTACGCGATCTGAGCGGCGCATGGAATGATACGGATTCCCGTCTGGTTTCCGAGGAAATGGTGGCGGACCTGTTGTCCCGTGATTGGCTGGCGGCATTCAGGCGCGAGCGGGGCGCGCAGCCGGCGGTGATTGTCGGGGGCATCCGCAATCTCAGTCATGAGCACATCAATGTTGTCACTTTCATTAACGATATTGAGCGCGCTCTGATCAATTCCGGCAAGGTGGATTTTGTCGCCTCCCGTGAAGAGCGGGATGATATCCGGGCCGAGCGCGCCGACCAGGATCTCAATGCCGCCAGTGTCACCCGCAAGCCCATGGGGCGGGAGCGGGGCGCGGATTTTATGCTGAAGGGGGATATCAGCACCATCGTGGATGTTGAAGGCAGGCGCCAAGTGCGTTTTTACCAGGTGGACCTGACACTGATCAGCCTGGCGGACAACCGCAAGGTCTGGGTGGGTCAGAAGAAAATCAAGAAATATATCACCGGTGCCAAGCTCCGGCCGTGATGACGATCTGTGCCGGCGCAAGCCCGGTTGGTTGGTGTGGTCAGAGCCGTGAGAGTCCTGCTGGCCGCCGTCGCGATGGTGCTCCTGGCGGGCTGCGCCGGCTACAGCGACCGGGTCGGCACTATGGAGCGCATGATCGCCACCGGTCACCCCGAACGCGCCTTGAGGCTGCTGGAAGAGGAGGATGAGCAGGGCCGTGACGCGCTGCTCACTTTGCTCAACCGGGCCATATTGCAGCGCATGAAAGGCGACTACGCTGCCAGCACGGCGTCCCTGGAGGCGGCCAAGCGGCTCTCGGAGCACTTTGCCACCTTGAGCGTCAGCGAGCAGGCCGGCGCCCTGACGGTGAACGACGCGTTGCGCGCCTATGCCGGCGAGCCGTATGAGCGGGTCTTCATACACGTGTTCGAGGCCCTGAATTACCTGCAGCAGGACCGCCTGCCCGACGCCCGGGTGGAAGCATTGCAACTGGACCTGTTGTTGCGGCAGCTTCCCGAGGATGCGCCGGACGCCGCCGGCGTGGCGCGCTACCTCGCCGGTTTGATCTATGAGTCGCTGCATGAATGGGATGATGCCCTTATCGCCTACCGGAAAAGTTACCAGGCCTACAGCCGCGCCGGTGGCGGCGTGCCCCTTTATCTTCAGCGCGATCTGCTGCGCTTGACCCGACAACTGGGGCGGGAGGCGGAATGGCAGGATTACCGCCGCCGCTTCGGTGACGCGGTGGCGGCCGGGGCGGATGCCGCGCTGGCGGGGGGCGAAGTCGTGGTTTTCCTGTGCGCCGGCCTGGCACCGGTGAAGCGGGACGTGGTGGTGCCGGTCTACAGCGGCGCCGGTCGCCTGGTGAGCGTCGCCCTGCCCTATGTGGAGACCCGCCGCGCCGCCGTTGCCGCCGCCCGGGTGGGCGCCGCCGGTGCCACGGCGCCGGCGGAAATGATGGTGGATGTAAACACCCTGGCCGTGCAGGCCCTGGAGCGGAACATGCCTGCCATCACCGCCCGCGCGGTGGCCCGGGCCGTGGCCAAGTACCAAGCGGCGAAAAAGGCGGAAGAAGACGGCGGCCCGTTGCTGGGCGCTGCCATCAACATCGCCGGCCTGGTCAGTGAGCGGGCGGACACCCGGAGCTGGTCCACCCTGCCCAACCGGATTTTCATGGCGCGCCTGCCCCTTGCCCCCGGCCGCTATGATGTCACGCTGTCGTGGCGCGACGATGGAGAAGCCCGGCGGGTGTTCAAAGGGGTCACGGTCACCGCCGGCCGAAAGCGTTTTTTCGGTGTGCACGTCGTATCAGTGGCGGATTTGCGGCCCACGGGCGGCCCGCCCCCCAGAACCGTCATCGATTTGCGCCTGCAGGGCCGCCGGAGAGGCCAATGAAGCGAATAAACAAGCACTTGGTGGTTTTGCTGTTGCCCCTCTTGATCAGTGCCTGCGTCGCGGCCACGAAAACCACTGGCAGACCCGGCTGGGTGGACGGCGGGCCCGGCCGCTATTCCGCCGGCCTGTATCTGACAGGGGTGGGCAGTGGCGATACCCTGGACGAAGCCCAAGACCGGGCCCGGGCCGATCTGGCGAAGATCTTCCGCGTGGAGGTGAGGGAGGAAAGCCGCTTTGTGGAAAGGGTCGAGCGGCCGTCCCAGGGGGCGACCCGGCACAGCAGTGCCGCCAGCAGCAGTGTGCGCACGCGCACCGAGGGCGTGCTGAGCGGTGTCACCATCGCGGAAAGCTGGCATGACCGCGCTGCCCGCCGGTACTATGCCCTGGCGGTCTTGGAACGGCGTAAAGCGGAAACGGCGCTGGCGGAAAAAATTCATGCTCTGGACGAGGTGACGCAGCGTTACCTGGCCAGTGCTGAGAGCGAGAATGATATGCTGAGGAAAATCGCCTGGACTGCCAGGGCGGTGGCCGCCCAGGAGGAGCGGGGCCGGACCCAGTCGATGCTGCGTGTGGTGGATCAGACGGGGTTGGGCATCCCGGCGCCATGGACGCACCAGCAGCTGCAAACCCGCCTCACCGGGCTGGCCGGCCGCATTACCGTGGCGCCCGTGGCCAGCGGCCGTGCCCCGGGGGTGGTGGAACAGGCCCTGGCGGGAGCCCTGGCGGAGGCGGGGTTTCTGGCCCGCTCCGGGGGGGCGGCGGCTTACGTGGTGGAAGCCAAGCTGAGCTGGCGGGACCTCGGGCTCAGAGAGGGGTGGTACTGGTTGGCCGGTTCCCTGGATCTGGTGTTGCGGGATGCCGCCGGTGCGGTGCGCGGCCGCCGGAGCTGGCCCATCAAAGAATCGGCCACCCGGCGGGAGCTGGCGCGGCAGCGGGCGGTGGCGGCGGCCACGGCGTTGATCCGAAGCGGCTTGCGGGACACCCTGCTGGAATTTGCCGGCGCGCATTGAGCGGTCCCGTTACCAGGGTCAGCAGCGGATTCCACCTGAATTCCCGTGACATCACTTCCTCCCGCCATCTTTCTTATGGGTCCAACGGCTGTGGGCAAGACCGCGCTGGCTCTGGCGCTGGTACAGCGTTTTCCCTGTGACATCATCAGCGTGGATTCCGCCATGATCTATCGGGGGATGGACATCGGCACCGCCAAGCCCGATGCCGAAACGCTCCGCGTCGCACCCCACCGCCTGATCGATATCCGCGACCCCGCGCAACGCTATTCGGCCGCCCGGTTCGCGGCCGATGCCCGCCGCGAAATGGAGGCCATCACCCGTGCCGGGCGGATTCCGCTGCTGGTGGGGGGCACCATGCTGTATTTCCGCGCCCTCGAGCGGGGCCTGGCTCCCCTGCCCACGGCTGATGAAACAGTGCGCGCCCGTCTCGCCGCTGAGGCCGCCGAGGTGGGCTGGGAGGCGCTGCACCGCCGCTTGCGGGATGTGGACCCCCAAGCCGCAGGGCGCATTCACCCCAACGACCCCCAGCGTATTCAGCGGGCGCTGGAGGTCTTTGCGCTGTCCGGGCGCACGCTCACAGAACTGTGTGCGCACTCCGCGCAAGCGCCCTTGCCTTTCCAGGTCGCGAAGCTGGCCCTGATCCCCGGCGAACGCCATATCCTGCGCGCCCGGATTGCGCAGCGTTTTCAAGCCATGATGGCGCAGGGCCTGCTGGAAGAGGTCCGTGGTCTCTATCACCGCGGTGACCTGCATCCGGGCCTGCCGGCCATACGCTGCGTGGGCTACCGTCAATTGTGGCGCCATCTTGCCGGTGACAGCAGCCGCGAGGAAGCGGTCGCCGGCGCCGTCATCGCCACCCGTCAACTGGCCAAGCGGCAATTGACCTGGCTGCGGCGGGAGCGGGGGTTGCACCACTTTGACAGTGCAGACCCTGCACTTGCCGAGCGGGTTGCGGCCTGTCTGGGGAAGATTCTTTGAGAGTTGCCCCTGGGAATATGCTACTCTTGTCATGTTAAGCAGGGAGGGTAACCAGCGGGTTTCTTCCTGCCGATACAACCAACCCAATTTCGCTTACAAGAAGGATAATTTCAGGAGACCCGGTTATGAGTAAAGGGCAATTTCTCCAAGACCCTTTTTTGAACACCTTACGAAAAGAAAAAGTTCCCGTGTCGATCTATCTGGTGAACGGTATCAAGCTGCAGGGGCAGGTGGAGTCTTTCGACCAGTTCGCCGTGCTGCTGAAAAACAGCGTCAGCCAGATGGTTTACAAACACGCGATTTCCACCGTTGTCCCGTCCCGCCCGGTGAAGATCCACATTCCGGCGGAAGACAGCCCGGGCAACAGCTGATACGAGGTGCGCTAGAAACACGTGCATTTTATCGAACGTCCCCGCGCAGGCGAGCGCGCCGTGCTCGTGCATGTTGACCTGCAAGTTGCGCAAGCAAGGGAGGATTGCAGTGAGTTTCTAGAGCTGATTCGTTCGGCCGGTGCTGAGTCCGTCGCCCTGATTGCGGCGAGGCGGCGGGTGCCGGACGCCAGATTCTTCGTCGGCCAGGGAAAGGCCGCGGAGATCCAACAGCAGGTCGCTGACCATGGCGCAGAGCTGGTGGTGTTCAATCACACGCTTTCCCCCACCCAGGAACGCAACCTCGAACGCCTGTTCAAATGCCGGGTGGTGGACCGGACGGGGCTTATATTGGATATCTTCGCCCAGCGCGCCACCTCCTTTGAAGGCAAACTGCAGGTCGAGTTGGCCCAGCTCCGTCACTTGTCCACGCGGCTGGTGCGCGGCTGGACACACCTGGAACGGCAAAAAGGCGGTATCGGCTTGCGCGGTCCCGGTGAAACCCAGCTTGAAACCGATCGTCGTCTGATCGGTCAGCGCATCAAACAGCTCAACAAGCGTCTGGACAAAGTCCGCCGCCAACGGGGTGAACAACGGCGGGCCCGACGCAGAGCTGGCGTACCCACCGTGTCACTGGTGGGTTATACCAATGCCGGTAAATCCACCCTGTTCAACCGTCTGACCAAGGCAGGCGCCTATGCGGCGGACCTGTTGTTCGCCACTTTGGATCCCACGCTGCGCCGGGTGGAACTGCCGGGTGGGCAGCCGGTCATTCTGGCGGATACCGTCGGATTCATCCGACATCTGCCCCACAGCCTGGTGGCCGCGTTTCGCTCCACCCTGGAGCAGACCCGCGAGGCCGATTTGTTGCTGCACGTCATCGACGTGACCGACACGGAGCGCCAGGCCCGCATTGATCAGGTGCGTACGGTATTGGATGAAATCGATGCCGGCGCCCTGCCCTGTATCGAAGTGTTCAACAAGATAGATTGCCTGCCACGGCAAGGTGCCCGTGTCGACAGGGACGAGGCGGGCCGCGTGCGCCGGATTTGGGTGTCGGCAGTCACGGGAGAAGGTGGGCTGGAGTTGCTTGAAGCCATAGCGGAGCACCTTCAGTTTGCGGAAAAAGCCCACGGTCCGGCGCCAAAGAAAGCGTGCGCCCGGATTTACCTTCCGCCCAGTGCGGGTAAAGTGCGTGCGCAGCTTTATGAAAAGGCGTGGGTTCGTGGAGAAGAGGAATCTGCCCAGGGGGGATGGTGGGTGGAAATAGAGGCCTGGCCGCAAGATATCGACAAGCTGTGCATGAACTGGCAGTGCGCGCGCGAGAGGGGGGAACAAGCCGCTTGCGCAGCACCCCGGTTGTTGCGAAACGGCCGCTAAGCCTCCTACAATGACCTACTCAGTTCACACAACGTAAAACGGAGTGAAGGAATGGCCTGGAATGAGCCGGGTGGCCCCGATGACAAAGATCCCTGGGGCAGCCGCAAACAGGATCAAGGCCCGCCAGATCTGGATGAGGCGATACGCAAGCTGCAACAAAAGCTGAAGGGCCTGTTCGGTGGCGGCGGGGCCGGCGGCGGCAGGAGCGGCGGCGGGGGTGCACCCAAGGGCGCTGTCGCCGGGGTGGGGGCGCTGCTCGCGGTGGTCGTGCTGGGGTGGGTGGCCTACGACTCCGTATACATTATCCAGCCCGCCGAGCGTGGCGTGGTGCAGCGTTTTGGAAAGTATGTGGCCACCTTGCAGCCCGGTCCCAACATCCGCCTGCCTCGTCCCATTGAAACCGTCACCCGCGTCGACGTTGATCAGATTCGCACCCTGGAGATCGGTTATCGGGCCGAGGGACGCCAGGCCAGTTCGGTATTGAACGAGTCACTGATGCTGACGCAGGATGAAAACATCGTCGACATCAAACTGGCGGTGCAATACAAAGTGAAAGACCCCGCCGACTACCTGTTCCGGGACCGTGGTCCGGACCTGACCCTGCGCAAGGCCGCGGAAAGCGCCATTCGTGAGGTGGTGGGCAAGAACAAAATGGATTTCGTGGTGGGTGAAGGCCGCGCGGCCGTGGCGGCGCGCACCCAGGAAGTGGCGCAGGCCATTCTTGACCGCTATCGTACCGGCTTGCTGGTCACCAGCGTGAATCTGCAGGACGCCCAGCCGCCCGAGCCGGTGCAGGAAGCGTTCAACGATGCCATTCGCGCGCGTGAAGACCGGGAACGCTTCATCAAGCAGGCTGAGGCATACGCCAATGAAGTGATACCCAAAGCGCGTGGTGAAGCGGCACGTATCATCGAAGATGCCAACGCCTATCGGGCCAGGGTGGTCGCCGAATCCGAAGGTAATGCCAGCCGCTTCACCCAGGTGTTGGCGGAATACAAAAAAGCGCCCGATGTCACCCGCGAGCGTCTGTATCTGGAAACCCTGGAATCGGTGCTGACCCGGTCCAGCAAAATCGTGGTGGATGTGGAGAACAGCAACAACCTGCTCTACCTGCCGCTGGATCAGCTGGGCAAGTCTGCGCCTGATGACACCGCGGCCGCCCCGCCGGTTGCGCCGGTCCGCATGGCGCCGGCCACCTTGATGGAGGAGCATCCTTCTTCGTCGCAGCCGCGCAGCAGCAGCCGCAGCTCCCGCGGCCTCAGCCGGGAGGTACGTTGATCATGTCACAACAGATGAAATCCCTCGGTGTGCTGGCGGCGGTTCTGCTGCTGGTGATTGCCGGGTTTTCCGTGTTCACCGTCAAGGAAACTGAAAAGGCCGTTTTGCTTCGTTTGGGTGAGATTGTCCGCACAGACTACGAACCGGGGCTGCATTTCAAAGTGCCGTTCATCAACAATGTCCGCACTTTTGATTCACGGATACTGACCTTGGACGTGGAGTCCGAGCGCTACCTGACCAGTGAGAAGAAAAACGTCATCGTGGATGCCTTCGTGAAATGGCGTATTGCCGATGTCGCCGCCTTTTACAAGGCGGCGGGTGGTGACGAGCGTCAGGGCGCCCTGCGTCTGTCGCAGATTATCAAGGACAGCCTGCGGGGCGAGTTTGGCAAGCGCACTATTCAGGAAGTGGTGTCCGGCGAGCGTTCCATGATCATGAATTTGGTAACGGTCAACGCCAACAAACAGGCGCAGGAGTTTGGCATCAAACTGGTGGACGTCCGCTTGAAACGAATTGATTTGCCGGAAGCGGTCAGCGAAGCCGTATACCGCCGGATGGAGGCGGAGCGTTCCCGCGTGGCCAGAGAGCTGCGCTCGGAAGGGTCCGAGGAGGCGGAGCGGATTCGCGCGGACGCCGACCGGCGGCGCACGGAAATTGTCGCCAACGCCTATCGTGATGCCGAGCGGGCCCGCGGTGAAGGGGATGCGAAAGCGGCGGAAATTTACGCTGCCGCCTTTGATCAGGACAGGGAGTTCTTTTCCTTCTACCGGAGCTTGCAGGCCTATCGCAATACCTTCAATTCGGCCAACGACGTGTTGGTCATCGACCCCAAGGCGGACTTTTTCAAATACTTTAACCAGCAGCGGGCCACGGTGCCGGCCGCGCCGCAGCCATAGGGGCTGCATCTGCTATAATCCCGGCCGCAGTGGGGCGGCCGGGTCTTTCCCGTTTTTGCTTCCAGGCTTGTCACCGGGCCGCGTCGCGTGAGTGGGGGTGATTCCCCGCAAGCGGCGCGCTCCGTCCACATGGCGTCGGGAAATGTCTTGGCAGGATTTGTTTGTTGCGTTGGCTCTCATGTTGGTGATAGAGGGGATCCTTCCCTTTATGAGTCCGGCGCGCATGCGGCAGGCCGGTTGGCTGATCAGCCAGATGGACGACCGCTCTTTGCGCCTCAGCGGCAGTGTCTGCATGGTCGCGGGGGTGACGCTGCTTTATCTGTTGCGTTGACCAGGCCAGGTCCGCAGAACACCGTTTGCCGTCAGAGATGACATCTCATGCTTGAATTAATGCAAACCCGCACCGAGCGCTGGTTGTTGCCGGAGGGTATCGAAGAGTTGCTGCCGGACCAGGCCGAGCGGCTGGAACATTTGCGCCGGCGCCTGATTGACCTGTTTGCCTCCTGGGGTTATCGCCTGGTTATCCCCCCCGTGATCGAACACCTGGAGTCGCTGCTGGTGGGAACGGGGCAGGATCTGGAGCAACAGACGTTCAAACTCACCGATCCCATGACGGGCCGGCTGCTCGGTATCCGGGCTGATATGACGCCCCAAGTGGCGCGCATTGATGCCCACCGGACCCGCTCGGAGGCCCCCAACCGCTTGTGCTATGTGGGGCCGGTGTTGCATACCCGGCCCGGCGGTTTTCACGGTGGCCGCGGTCCCTTCCAGGTAGGGGCGGAGCTGTATGGTCATGGCGGTGTCGAGAGCGACGTGGAAATCCTGCACTTGATGGTGGCCGCCCTGAACGCTGCCGGCATGCGCCAGCCCCACATCGACGTGGGTCATGTGGGCGTTTTCCGCGCCCTGGCGCGGGAGGTGGGCCTTGACGGCGATCAGGAACAGGCGTTGTTCGATGCCCTGCAGCGCAAGGCCGTGCCGGAAATGAGTGACTATTTACGCCGGCTGGCCTTGACAGAGGGCCAGCGGCGCATGCTTGTCGGCCTGGCCGAGCTGAACGGTGGTGGTGAGGTGTTGGCGGAGGCGCGCCGGACCTTGCGCGGGGCCGCGGCGCCGGTGCAGGAAGCCCTGGACAACCTGGAGCGTATCGCCGCTTTGGCGCGGCAGCACATGCCCGGGGTGAGCCTGAATTTTGATTTGGCCGAACTGAGGGGCTATTACTACCAGACGGGTGTGGTATTCGCCGCATTTGCGCCCGGCCACGGCAAGGAAGTGGCGCGGGGCGGACGTTACGACGACATCGGCCGCGCGTTCGGCCGGGCCCGTCCTGCCACGGGTTTCAGCACGGATCTGGAGACCCTGATCCGTCTCAGCAACAGCAGCGAAACCGCGGGAGGTATTTTCGCACCGGCCGCTGACGATCCGGCCTTGCGCCGCGTGGTGGACCAATTGCGCCAGCGGGGTGAGCGGGTATGCTGGGAATTGCCCGGCCAGCGCGGCGGGCCCGAAGACATGGCTTGCGACCGGATATTGTGTTTGAACCGGGGGCAGTGGCGGGTCCGGCCGCTGGGCCCGGCGGCGGAGAAGCATGGCTAAGAACATCGTGGTGATCGGCACCCAGTGGGGTGACGAAGGCAAGGGCAAGATCGTCGACTGGTTGACCGACCGCGTGGGTGTGGTCACGCGTTTCCAGGGGGGGCACAACGCCGGCCACACACTGGTGATCGACGGTGAAAAAACGGTTCTGCATCTGATCCCTTCCGGTATCCTGCGTCCCAAAGTGAGTTGCCTGATCGGCAATGGCGTGGTGCTCTCGCCCCACGCGCTGCAAGAAGAAATCACCATGTTGGAGGGGCGGGGTGTGCCGGCGCGGGAGCGGCTGCGCATCAGCGGCGCCTGCACCTTGTTGTTGCCGTACCATGTGGCCCTGGATCAGGCCCGCGAGCAGGCCCGGGGCAAGGCCGCCATCGGCACCACCGGACGCGGCATCGGGCCGGCCTATGAAGACAAGGTGGCGCGGCGGGCCCTGCGGCTGGCGGATTTGTTTCACCGCGAGCGTTTCGCCGCGAAACTGGGCGAAGTGCTGGACTACCATAACTTTGTCCTGAGGCACTATTACCATGCCCCCACCATAGATTTTCAGCAGACTCTGGAAGAGGCCCTGGCGTTCACCGAATTATTGACACCGCTGGTAGCCGATGTGCCCGCTCTGTTGCACCAGGCGCGTGAACAAGGCGAGAACATTTTGTTTGAAGGCGCCCAGGGGGCGTTGTTGGACGTGGATCATGGCACGTATCCCTTCGTGACCTCGTCCAACACCACCGCCGGCGGTGCGGCCACCGGCAGCGGCGCCGGTCCTTTGGATCTGGACTATGTTCTCGGCATCACCAAGGCCTACACCACGCGGGTGGGCTCGGGGCCGTTTCCCACTGAGTTGTTTGGCGAGCTGGGGGAGCATCTGGCGACCCGCGGCCATGAATTCGGTTCCACCACCGGGCGGCCGCGTCGCTGCGGTTGGTTTGACGCCGTGGCCTTGCGGCGGGCCTGTGGCATCAACAGCGTATCCGGCTTGTGCATCACCAAGCTCGATGTGCTCGATGGTATGGACACCTTGCGTGTGTGTGTGGGCTACCGTTGCGGCGATCAGGCTTTTGCAGCACCGCCGGTGGGTGCGGAAGCCCTGGCCGAATGTGAAGCCGTTTATGAAGATCTGCCTGGCTGGCAGGAATCCACCGTTGGTGTGAAAACTTATGCGGAGCTGCCGGTCAACGCCCGGGCCTATTTGCGGCGTATCGAAGACATCGTTGGCGTGCCGGTGGCCATGATATCCACCGGCGCCGATCGTGCCGATACTATCGTGTTGAACAATCCCCTGGAATCTGAAGCTGGGGGGTGAACACCCGACGGGGGAGATGCTAAAGATGAATGGTGCCGAGGAGAGGACTTGAACCTCCACGGGGTTTCCCCCACAAGTACCTGAAACTTGCGCGTCTACCAATTCCGCCACCTCGGCAGGTGGCTCCAAGCGGTTCGCTTCGAGACGCGGCGCACTTTACAGCCCAACCTGGCGCTTGTCAATTGCTCCCTCTAGGTATCCTGGCCCGCCGCGTGAACTTTAACTATTTGGAATGAAAGCATGGCTGAAAGCCAAGATAAAACAGTGATAGACGACCCGTATCGTGAACGGGAGGCCAGCAAATACGACCACCCCATTCCCAGCCGGGAATGCATCCTGGCATACCTCGAAAGCCAGCCGGCGCCGGCGCCCATGGCCCAGGTCGCGCAGGCCTTGCAGCTTGATGACGAAGAACAGCTGGAAGCCCTGCGCCGCCGGCTGCGGGCCATGGAACGTGACGGCCAGCTCATCCGTAACCGCCGCGGCGACTATGGTCCGGTATCAAAAATGGATCTGGTCCGCGGCCGGATTATCGGGCACCCCGACGGCTACGGCTTTTTAGTGCCCGAGGACGGGGGGGACGATGTGTTTCTCAGCGCCCGGCACATGCGCAGTCTGCTCCACGGCGACCGGGCCATGGTATGCATCACAGGTGTGGACCGCCGGGGCCGGCGCGAGGGCGCCCTGGTGGAAGTGCTGGAGCGGGCCAATCATCTGGTCGTGGGGCGTTTTCGTACGGAGCATGGCCTGGGTTTTGTGATTCCCAGCAACACCCGCATCAATCAGGACATCCTCGTTCCACCCGAGCACCAGGCCGGCGCGGCGCCGGGGCAGATCGTTGAAGCAGAGCTGGTGGAGCAACCCAGCCCCCGCAGCCAGCCCATAGGCCGCATCACCAAGGTGCTGGGCGACCACATGGCGCCGGGCATGGAAACGGACATTGCCATACGTACATACGAACTTCCCCACGAGTGGTCGCCGGAAGTGTTGCGCGAGGCGGCGGCCTTGGGCGGGGAGGTGCCGGAGGCGGCGGTCACCGGCCGGGAGGACTTGCGCGGCCTGCCTTTGGTGACCATTGACGGTGAAGACTCCCGCGATTTCGATGATGCGGTCTATTGTGAACCGCACGGCAAGGGCTGGCGGCTCATCGTGGCCATCGCTGATGTGTCCGCCTACGTGCAGCCCGGCACTGCCCTGGACCGGGTCGCCCGTGAACGGGGCAATTCAGTTTATTTCCCTGATCGTGTGATCCCCATGCTGCCCGAGGCCTTGTCCAACGGCCTGTGTTCGCTCAATCCTGACGTGGACCGCCTGTGCATGGCCTGTGAGCTGATTTTAACCGCGGCCGGGGGTGTGCGCCGCTTTCGCTTCTTCGATGCCGTGATGCGTTCCGCCGCCCGCCTGACCTATACCGAAGTTGCCAAAGTATTGGCCGGTGAGGCCGCAGCGCAACGCGGGCGCAGCGCGCTGGTACCCCATCTTGAAACCTTGCACGGGCTCTATCAGGCCCTGAGGCACCGGCGCGAGCAGCGCGGCGCCATCGACTTTGATACCACGGAGACCCGGATTGAATTCGGCGCGCACCGCAAAATCAAACGCATTGTTCCGGTGGAGCGCACCGTTGCCCATCGCATCATCGAAGAGTGCATGATCGTTGCCAATGTCGCGGCCGCCGAATTTTTGCTGGAGCGGCAACTGCCCGCCTTGTATCGCGTTCACTCCGGCCCCAGCGCTGAAAAACTGGCGGGCCTGCGGGCGTTTCTGGCGGAACTGGGGCTGCGTTTGGGCGGCGGAGACGAACCCGAAGCCCGCCACGTCGCGAAGCTTCTGAATGCCGTGCGCGGACGGCCTGATGCCCACCTCATCCAGACGGTGTTGCTCAGAAGCTTGAGCCAGGCGGTATACACTCCGGACAACAGCGGCCACTTTGGATTGGCTTTTCCCGCTTACACCCACTTCACCTCACCCATCCGCCGCTACCCCGACCTCCTCGTGCACCGGGCCTTGCGCCACGCCTTCTCGGGCGGTGAAGCCCACAACTTCGCATACGGCTACGCCGACATGCTCGCCGCCGGCGAACATTGTTCCATGACCGAACGGCGCGCCGACGAAGCCACCCGTGACGCCGTGGACTGGCTCAAATGCGAATACATGCGTGACAAAGTGGGCGACGAATTCGAGGGGGTAATCACCTCCGTCACCAGTTTCGGCTTGTTTGTGGAGCTCAAAGACATCTTCGTCGAGGGCCTGGTTCACGTGACCGCTTTAGGGAAAGACTATTTCCACTTCGATCCCGTCAAACACTCGCTCATCGGCGAGCGCAGCCATACCGTCTACCGCCTGGCCGACACCGTGCGCGTGCAAGTGGTGCGGGTTGATCTCGACGAGCGCAAAATCGACTTTGAACTGGCGCAAACGCGCCAACCCTCCCGGCGCCGCCGCCGGCGCGCCGCGTGAAAAACAAATCGGCTCCCGCGCGTCTGCACGGCATTCATGCCGTGCGCCTCCTGCTTGAGCGCGCGCCCGAGCGGGTGTTGCATCTGCACATCCTGGAATCCGCCGCCGGTGCCAATTCCCGCCTTGCCACCGTACTGGCCGAGGCCAGGCGCTTTGACATTCCCGTCACCCGCGCCACCCGTGAGCAGCTCGCGCGCCTGGCTGAAGGCGGCGTGCACCAGGGCTTGGTTGCCGATATCCGCCCCGCCCGGGTGGTGGACGAAAGCGCCTTGCCGGAACTGCTGGACCGGCTCACCGGGCCACCCCTGCTCTTGGTACTCGACGGCGTCCAGGATCCCCACAACCTGGGCGCCTGCTTGCGCACCGCCGACGCCGCCGGCGTGAACGCCGTTATCATCCCCCGCCACCGCGCCGCCGGGCTGACGCCGGTAGTCCACAAAACCGCCTGCGGTGCCACCCAGACCCTGCCACTGGTGCAGGCCACCAATCTCGCCCGCGCGCTGCGCAACTTGAAAGACCAGGGCATCTGGCTGCTCGGCGCTGCGGGTGATGCGCGGGACAGCCTCTACAGCGCGAACTTGACCGGCCCCCTGGCCATCGTGGTGGGCGCGGAACAAGAAGGCCTGCGCCGCCTCACCCGCGACCTTTGCGACACCCTGGTGCACATCCCCATGCGCGGGGCGGTGGAGAGCCTGAACGTGTCTGTTGCCACCGGAGTGTGTTTGTTTGAGGCGCGCCGGCAGCAGGCCTCTGACAAAGGGGTCAGAGCCCTTTAAAAGCCCGTCGGGCCATGCTATCTTCCCTTGCAGCTCAGTTACCGGTGCCGGTCCAATGCCCAGAAAACCCCGCTTCTACCTCCCGGACCTCCCCGTCCACGCCGTTCAGCGCGGCCGCGGCCATCAGGCGGTGTTTTACGACGAGGCTGACTACCGCGCCTACCTGGGCTGGCTGCAGGAAGGCGCCGAGCGCTATCAGTGCGCCGTTCACGCCTATGTATTGATGACCAACCACATCCATGTGCTGGCCACGCCCGCAGACGCGGAGGGCATCAGCCGTATGATGCAATACGTCGGCCGGCGCTACGTGCCCTACGTCAACCACCATTACGGCGGCAGCGGTTCCCTGTGGGAAGGGCGCTACAAAGCCAGCCTGGTGCAGGAGGAGGGCTATCTGCTGGCCTGCATGCGCTACATCGAACTCAATCCGGTGCGTGCCGGCATGGTGAAACATCCCCGCGCGTACCGCTGGTCCAGCTACCGGGCCAATGCAGAGGGGCGGGCCGATGCCGTGCTGAGGCCCCAGCAGGCCTACCTTGCCTTGGGGCGCACCGCCCAGCAGCGCAAACAGGCCTATCGGGCGCTGTTCAAAGCCCATATTGATGACGAGAAGGCGCTTCACAGTATTCGTGCGGCCTGGCAGACCGGCACGCCGCTCGGCAACGACCGCTTCAAAAAGCAGGTGGAATCCAAGCTCAAGACAAGCGTGGGCCAGGACCGGCGCGGCCGCCCCAGTAAAGGCCTGGCGAAAAAGGGCTCTGACCCCTTAAAGTTCCGGTCACTTTCGAACGCTAAGGGAAGGCTATGCCGCGTGTAACATTGCCCGATGGCTCGGAACGCCGCTTTGACGGGCCGGTAACGGTCCGCGCTGTGGCGATGGACATCGGCCCGGGGCTGGCCAAGGCGGCGCTGGCCGGAGAGGTGGACGGCCAGCTGGTGGATATCTCTTACAGTATCGACCGGGATGTGCGGCTGCGCCTGATCACCGACAAGGACGAGGAAGGGGTGGAGATTCTGCGCCATTCCTGCGCCCATTTGCTGGCGCATGCGGTGAAATCCCTGTTTCCCGAGGCCCAGGTGACCATCGGTCCGGTAATCGAAAACGGTTTTTACTATGATTTTGATTACCAGCGCCCCTTCACCCCGGAGGATCTCAAGGCCATTGAAAAGAAAATGCGGGAACTGGCCAGGGCGGATTACCCGCTAGAGCGCAAACTCATGCCGCGGGATGAGGCCGTGCGCTTTTTCCGCGGCCTGGGCGAGGAATTCAAGGCGCGGATCATTGCCGACATTCCCGCGGAGGAGGACATTTCCCTGTATGAACAGGGCGATTTCATTGATCTTTGTCGCGGTCCCCACGTGCCGTCCACCGGCCGGATCAAAGCCTTTAAGTTAATGAAGGTGGCAGGGGCCTACTGGCGCGGTGATCCCAAAAACCCCATGCTGCAGCGGATTTACGGTACGGCCTGGCCGGACAAGAAGCAGCTCAAAGCCTATTTGCACCGTCTGGAAGAAGCAGAAAAGCGTGACCACCGTCGTCTGGCCCGGGTGATGGACCTGTTTCACACCCAGGAAGAGTCTCCCGGCATGGTGTTTTGGCACGACAACGGCTGGCGGGTGTACGTGATCATTCAGGACTACATCCGCAAGCTGCTGCGCCGCCACGGCTATCAGGAGGTACACACCCCGGCTATCATCGACCGCAGCCTGTGGGAAAAATCGGGCCATTGGGACAAGTTCCAGGAGATGATGTTCACTACCGAATCGGAAAACCGGGCCTACGCCGTCAAGCCCATGAACTGTCCGGCCCACGTCCAGATTTACAACCAGGGTCTGAAAAGCTACCGGGATTTGCCCCTGCGGCTGGCCGAATTTGGTTCCTGTCACCGCAACGAGCCGTCCGGCACCTTGCACGGGCTGATGCGGGTGCGTAATTTCGTCCAGGACGATGCCCATATTTTCTGCACCGAGGAGCAGATCGAATCGGAAGTCTCCGATTTCATCGATCTGGTCTATCAGGTGTACCGGGATTTCGGTTTTGAGGACGTCATCGTCGCCCTGTCCACCCGCCCCGAAATGCGCGTGGGCGAAGAGGCGCTGTGGGACAAGGCTGAACAGGCCCTGGAAGCCTGTTTGGGCGCCAAGGGGCTGGATTGGCAGCTGCAGCCGGGGGAGGGGGCGTTTTACGGGCCGAAAATCGAATTTTCCCTCCGTGATTGCCTGGACCGGGTGTGGCAGTTGGGCACCATCCAGCTGGATTTCTCCATGCCCGGGCGGCTGGGGGCGACTTACGTGGCGCAGGACGGTGCCAGGCGCACGCCGGTGATGTTGCACCGGGCCATCCTCGGTTCCCTGGAACGCTTCATCGGTATTTTGATCGAGCACTACGGCGGCTGTTTTCCCGCCTGGCTGGCGCCCCGGCAGGTGGTGATCCTTAATATTACGGACAATCAGGCCGATTATGCCCGGGAAGTGGAAAAAGTGTTGGCCGAAAAAGGATTCCGGGTGGCGTCGGACTTGAGAAACGAAAAAATAGGATTTAAAATCCGCGAACATACGCTTTTGCGCGTACCTTACCTCTTGATCGTGGGCGACCAGGAGGTCAACGACCACTCGGTGGCCGTGCGCACGCGGAGCGGCGAGGATCTGGGCCGGATGACGCTGGACGCGTTTTCCGCCAGGCTCGCCGCTGACATCGCGGGCCGCGGCCTACTTGTTTTGGAGGACTAAAATATCGCTGCCGATAAACGTGATACGCGGATCAACGACGAAGTGACCGCGCCGGAAGTGCGCCTGGTTGGCCCTGATGGAGAAATGGTGGGTGTGGTGCCCATCGCCAAGGCGTTGGCTTTTGCCGAAGAAAAAGGGCTTGATCTCGTGGAAGTGGCCCCGCAGGCGGCGCCCCCGGTGTGCCGCGTCATGGACTATGGGAAGTTTTTGTTCGAAGAGAGCAAAAAACGGCAGGCAGCGAGGAAAAAGCAGAAGCAGATTCAGGTGAAAGAGGTCAAATTCCGTCCCGGTACGGAAGAGGCCGATTACCAGGTGAAACTGCGCAAGCTGATCGGCTTTCTGGAACATGGTGACAAGGCCAAAGTGTCCCTGCGGTTTCGGGGGCGGGAAATGGCCCATCAGTCCCTGGGTGCGAAGCTGCTCAAGCGCATCGAGGGCGATTTGGAAAACTACGCGGCCGTGGAGCAATATCCCAGGCTGGAAGGCCGGGTGATGGTGATGGTGTTGGCGCCCAAAAAGGCGACTCACCCAGCCCCTGCGCAGGCCGCCGGCAGGGGCGAGAAAAGACCGCACGCCTCTTCTTGAAGCCCGCCAGCGGTGCTGATCAATCCTGGAAGCCTCCGCGAGGTGCGGGGGTTTCTTAAATTTTGGAGTTCGGTAATGTCAAAATTGAAAACCCATCGCGGCGCCGCCAAGCGCTTTGCCCGTACGGGCTCGGGCAAATTCAAACGGGCCCAGAGTTTCAAGCGGCACATTCTGACCAAGAAAAGTTCCAAGCGTAAGCGCCAGCTGCGTAACAACACCCTGGTGCATGTCGCGGATACCGCCGCCGTGCGTAAAATGCTGCCCAACGTTTAAGTGTTAGAGGATTCATTTCATGCCCAGAGTAAAACGAGGTGTCGTTGCCCGTGCCCGCCACAAGAAGGTGCTGGAACAAGCCAAGGGTTATCGTGGACGCCGCAAAAACGTCTATCGCGTTGCCACCCAGGCGGTGACCAAAGCCGGCCAGTATGCTTATCGTGACCGCCGTCAGCGCAAGCGCGTGTTCCGCGCCCTGTGGATTACACGTATCAATGCGGCGGCTCGTGAGTGTGGCTTGTCTTACAGCCGCATGATGGACGGTTTGAACAAGGCCGCCATCGAGGTGGACCGCAAGGTGCTTGCCGATCTGGCCGTGTATGACAAGGCCGCGTTTGCGGCCTTGGCAGACAAAGCAAAAGCGGGTCTTTCGGCCTGATCGTCAGCGATCACTGCTAGGGGCACCGGACCGCGAAAGCGGGGGCCGCGCCCGGGTGCGAAAGGGGAAAGGCCCGACACCTTTCCCCTTTTTTATTGTTTTTTCCACAAGGACGTTCTTCCATAAACGTTTTCCCGTTCCCTTCTCCTGCCAGGGGGAGGGCAGGAGGGTGGGGGTGGGCAATTTGCTGCGGGCGCAGGCTGTCATGTGTCTGCCCCATTCCAGGTTTTCCCTGCAAGGGGAAAGGGGCCGGGGGAGACGCAGTGTGTGGGAGAACTACAATCTTGGTGTCGTCTTTCCAAAGCAAGGCGTGTGATGCAAGAACAACTCGATCAACTGTTAGCAGAGCTCCAACGGGATCTGGCGGGCGCAAACGATCTTGGCGCCCTGGAGGCCTTGCGGGTGAAATATCTCGGCAAAAAGGGATCGGTGACCGTACAGCTCAAACAACTCGGTACTTTGCCACCGGAAGAGCGGCGTGCAGCAGGGCAGTTGATCAACGACGCCAAGGCCCGGGTGATGGCTTTGTTGGAGGCGCGGCGGGCTGTGTTGGAACAAGCCGCCCTGGCGCAGCGCCTGCTTGCCGAAACCGTGGATGTGACCCTGCCCGGTCGCGGCCAGCACCGAGGCGGTGTGCATCCGGTAACGCGCACCCTGGGCCGTATCGGACGTTTATTGGGGCGGGTCGGTTTCGAAGTGGTGTCGGGTCCGGAAGTGGAGACGGACTATTACAATTTCGAAGCCCTGAACATCCCTCCCGAACACCCTGCCCGGGCCATGCACGACACTTTTTACTTTCCTGACGGACGTTTGCTGCGTACGCACACTTCGCCGGTGCAGATTCGCCTGATGAAAGACCGCGAGCCGCCGTTCCAGGTGATCGCGCCCGGCCGGGTTTACCGCTGCGATTCCGATGTCACCCACACCCCGATGTTTCATCAGGTGGAAGGCTTCATGGTGGGCACCAAAGTCAGTTTCGCTGATTTAAAGGGCATCCTCAACGATTTCTTGCGGGTGTTCTTTGAACGCGAACTGGCCGTGCGTTTTCGCCCCTCGTATTTTCCTTTCACCGAGCCTTCGGCGGAGGCGGATATTCAATGTGTGATGTGTGGCGGCGAAGGCTGCCGCGTGTGCAGCCACACCGGCTGGATTGAAGTGCTGGGCTGCGGGATGATCCATCCCAATGTGTTTGCCCACGTGGGCGTGGATGCGGAGCGCTACACGGGTTTTGCCTTTGGCATAGGTGTGGAGCGCATGGCCATGTTGCGCTATGGCGTGAATGATCTGCGGCTCTTTTTTGAAAATGATCTGCGCTTTTTGCAGCAGTTCCAATAAAGCGGATTCAAAAGGCCGGTGTGTTGGTCGGATGCCAGGGGCAGATCCGCGTTGTCTTCAAACAAATACGGTGCTGCGCCACCCGATTTCTTTTTCTTCCCAAAGGAAAGGGACGGAAGTTTGAGACAGGTTTTTTTGCACGGTTACCACTAATACAAGCTGTCACACTATGAAATTCAACGAACAATGGTTGCGCGAGTGGGTGAACCCTGATGTCTCCACGGCGGATTTGGCCCATCAACTCACCATGGCGGGTCTGGAAGTGGACGCCGTTGAACCCGTGGCGCCGTTTTTTGAAGGGGTGGTGGTTGCCGAAGTGATGACAGTCGCGCCGCATCCCAATGCGGATCGCCTGCGGGTATGCCGGGTCAATGCCGGCCAGGGTGAAGTGTTGGAGATCGTATGCGGCGCACCCGATGTTTCCGCGGGGATGCGCGTTCCGCTGGCGCGTGTCGGCGCAGTGCTGCCGGGTGGAATCAAGATCAAAAAAAGCAAACTCCGCGGCGTGACCTCCGAGGGTGTGTTGTGTTCAGCCAGGGAACTGGGTTTGGCGGACAGCGCCGACACTTTGATGCCTTTGGATTCCGATGCTGAGCCGGGCCGGGATCTGCGTGATTATCTTCGTCTCAACGATGTCAGCATTGAGCTGGGTCTGACGCCCAACCGCGGTGACTGCCTGAGTATCGCCGGGGTGGCGCGGGAAGTGGGGGCGTTGAACCGCATGGCGGTGCAGGCACCGGCCATGGCAGCGGTGACGCCCACGATCGACGACCGTTTTCCCGTTCGCGTTGACCATGGTGAGGCCTGCCCGCGCTACTTGGGCCGGGTCGTGCGCGGTGTCGACGCCAGCGCCGAAACGCCGTTGTGGATGCGCGAACGCCTGCGCCGGGCCGGGCTGCGGCCCATCAGTCCGGTGGTGGACGTGACCAACTACGTGATGTTGGAACTGGGGCAACCCATGCACGCTTTCGATTTGGCCCGTTTAAGCGGTGGCATTGTGGTGCGCCTGGCCCGCGGCGGCGAGGCACTGACTTTGTTGGACGGCCAGACCGTGACCTTGGATGAGCGCACCCTTGTGATTGCCGACGAAGAGAAGGCGCTGGCCCTGGCGGGCGTCATGGGCGGACTGGACAGTGCTGTCAGCAGTGAGACGCGGGATTTGTTTCTGGAGTGTGCCTTCTTCTCTCCCCAACACCTGGCGGGCTGCGCCCGCCGCTATGGTTTGCACACGGATTCGTCCCATCGTTTTGAGCGCGGGGTGGATCCCGGTTTGCCCCGGCGCGCCATGGAGCGGGCGACGGCCCTGTTACGGGGCATTGTCGGTGGCGAGCCGGGTCCGGTGACGGGCGTCGATCATAGCGGGCATCTGCCGGTTCGGAGTGAGATAGTGCTTCGTGCCCAGCGTCTGAGCGCGGTGCTGGGCGCGGAATTTTCACCCGGTGAGGTTACGGAAATACTGCAGCGGCTGGGCCTGGACGTGGTGACGGGGGACGGTGAGTGGTGCGTCACGCCGCCGAGTTATCGCTTTGACCTGGCCATCGAAGCGGATTTGATTGAAGAAGTGGCGCGCATTCACGGCTATACTGAATTGCCCACCCGGCGGCCCGCGGTGCGCCTGAGCATTCCGGCGCAAAGCGAAACCAGGGTGAGCCCCGATGAGCTGCGTGAGGTGCTGGTGGCGCGCGGTTATTCCGAAGTGGTGACGTACAGCTTTGTGGATGCGGCGCTGCAGAGCATGTTGATGCCCGGCGAGCCGGCTTTGGCGCTGGCCAATCCCCTGTCCTCCGAGCTGGCCGAGATGCGTACCAGCCTGTGGCCGGGCCTGATTCAGGTGCTGCGCCATAATCTGCATCGCCAGCAGTCGCGGGTGCGGGTGTTCGAAATGGGGGCGTGTTTTCGTCAGCGCGCCGGCCGGCTCAGCGAACCCCAGGTTCTGGCCGGTTTGGTCGTGGGCCGCGTGGAGCCGGAGCAGTGGGGGCTGCCGGGCCGGGAGGTGGATTTCTTCGATGCCAAGGGAGATGTGGAGGATGTGTTGTCCCGGGGGGGGATGGGCGAGGACTATGTGTTCGAAGCTGCGGACCATCCCGCGCTGCATCCCGGCCAGTCCGCCCGTATTCGCACCCTTTCGGGTGAAGTGGTGGGGCTTGTGGGGCGCTTGCACCCGGATTGGGTAAAGCGTCTGGACCTGACCCACCCGCCTCTGCTGTTTGAGTTGGACATGGGGCTGGCAAGCCGGTCCCGGCTGCCCGTTTTTCGTGAGTTGTCCCGGTTTCCCTCCATCCGCCGCGACCTTGCCCTGATTGTGGGGGAGGAGGTGGCTGCCGCCGAAGTCTTGCGCTGCGTCCGCGAAAGTGCCGGCCCGTTGCTGCAGGATCTTCAACTTTTTGACGTGTATCGCGGCAAAGGCATTGAATCCGGGAAAAAAAGCCTGGCCTTGGGCTTGACCTTGCAGGATTCTTCGCGCACCCTTATCGATGAAGATGTGGACAAGCTTACCAGGCAGATAGTGGCAACGCTCCATGATCGTTTCGGGGCTATCTTGAGAGAATAACAGAAATGGCGTTGACCAAAGCGGATATGGCGGAAAGATTGTTTGAAGAGCTGGGGCTGAACAAACGGGAGGCAAAGGATTTCGTCGAAGCCTTTTTCGAGGAAATCCGTCAGTCTCTGGAGCGGGGGGAACAGGTAAAGCTGTCCGGTTTTGGCAATTTCAACCTGCGTGACAAGAAGGAACGCCCGGGGCGCAATCCCAAGACCGGGGAAGAAATTCCTATTACCGCCCGCCGGGTGGTCACCTTTCATCCCGGCCAAAAACTGAAAGCTCGGGTCGAGGCTTATGCTGGAAACGGTGAACAGCAATCCTAGCGATTTACCGCCCATACCGGGCAAACGCTATTTCACCATCGGTGAAGTGAGCGATCTGTGTGACGTGAAGCCTCATGTGCTGCGTTACTGGGAGCAGGAGTTTCCCCAGCTCAAACCGGTCAAGCGGCGCGGCAACCGGCGTTACTACCAGCATCACGATGTGGTGACCATCCGCCAGATTCGCAGCTTGTTGTACGACCAGGGTTTCACCATAGGCGGCGCGCGTCAGCGCCTGTCCGGCAACAAAGTCAAAAACGAGACCACCCAGTCCAAAGAATTGGTGCGCCAGCTGCGTCAGGAACTTGAGGAACTGTTAGAATTTCTCAAAGATTGACGCCCTTTAGGCTTTGAATTTCCATCCCCTTCTCTAGTATCATACCGGGCTCCCGGGCCGTTGCGGCCCATCAATGGCTCATCCACGGGGCGTAGCGCAGCCTGGTAGCGCACCTGAATGGGGTTCAGGTGGTCGGAGGTTCAAATCCTCTCGCCCCGACCAATTTTCCCTCGCCTTGCCCGCTCTTCACGGATTCCGCAATCTCTGGCCCCGGACGATTGCTCGTGCCGGTGTCCGGTGAAGCAGTGTCGTCTCGCCACTGCGGGAAACCGCTCCCGCCAGGGCCGGTGCCACCGCGCCTTGCGGCCTGACCGTCCGGAGACTTGTGGAATGAGGCGTTGTAATCGTTAATGTTTCCGGGCAAATCCCCCAGGGGGAAAGACGGCTCTTTACAACAAAATCTGCCGGGGGGCGGGGAAACAGCAGGGTCTTGAGTGGTTTTTGCCTCTCATTCGTGAGGGTGCCCTCCTGCGCCGTGCACATGGCCGTGGTCGATTTCTTCCTGGGTGGCGTCTCTGACGTCCAGCACTTTTACATCGAAATTCAACTGTTCGCCGGCCAGGGGATGATTGCCGTCCAGGGTGACCTGGTCGCCCTCGATACGGACGACGGTGACGATGAGTTCCTGTCCGTCGGGCGCCTGGGCGCGAAAGCGGCCGCCTACCTGGACATCGTCGGTGGTGGCAAAAGCGCTGCGGGGGACCACCTGTGTCAGGGATTCATTGCGTGCGCCATAGGCCTCTTCAGGCGCTACAGAAACCTGCAGGGTATCGCCCGCCGCTTTGTCGGCGAGTGCCCTTTCAAGGCCGGGGATGATATTGCCAGCACCGTGCAGGTAAGTGAAATTCCCATCCTGGGACTGATCGATAATATTTCCGTCATCACCGGTCAAGGTGTAGTCAAGGGTGACGACTTTGTGCTGGGCGATCTTCATGGGGTATTCCTTACGATATTGGCCATTGTCTGAGGGCTGTTTCGTAGTGAGCCACTATAACATATCGCCTTAGGCGGCTCTCTCGAAGGCCAGCGCCCTTGAGGCTGGATCATAGCAGGGGGAATACAGGCAGGGAGGGAATGGACTCAACTATTGACTGGGCCATCAAACAGCGCGTCCTGGGCTGTTTGATGGCCGCCTGCGAAATCCGCCCGCCGTTCCCTGACAATCTCAATCGCCGGATTGATAAGGTGAAGGAAAAGTGCTGTTGCGGCCCGGTTGCCGTGCGGCGTTGAACGAACACGGCCCGGGGGTGCTGTCCCCCGGCCGTGTTACCAGCGTGGGCTCAACGAAGCCGGGTCGCGATCAGTCCATAGGGCCCCAGGCCGCTTTTCGCCGTCTGCAGGAGTGACAGCGCGCCGGTCTGCGGGCTCATGGTGTAGGCGCTGATATTGCCTGCGCCGTTGTTGGCCACGTAGACGAAGTGATCGCTGGGATCCACCACTACGGCGTAGGGGAACCAGTCGGCGGCATAGGGTGAACCGCCGATTTCATGGAGAGTGCCGGTGTTGTTGTCCAGCCGGAAGGCGGAGACGTCATGGCTGCCCCAGTTGGCCACATAGACGTAGCGCTCGCTGGGATCCACCGTAACGGAATAAGGTTGGGCCCCGGCGGTGAAGGGCGAGCCGGGCACCGGTGTCAACTCGCCGCTGTCGTTGTTGATGCGAAACGCCGAGACGGTCACGGAACCGTAGTTGGCGACAAAGGCATAGCGGTTGTCCGGCGTCACGGAAATGTAGATCGGCCGGTCTTCGGTTTGTGCTTTCTGAGCGAGAGGCGTGAGCGAACCGGTGGTTTCATCGAAGCGGTACGCGCTGACGGAATGGTCGTAAAAATTGCTCACATACACAAAGCGGCCGTTGGGCGAGACCGTGACGTCAATGGGATGGCGCCCTGTTTTTGCATCATCTTGCTGCGCACCCAGGGCGCCGGTGTTTTTATCGAGAGCGTAGACCTGCAGCGTGTCGGCATCCTCGTTGCTGACGAAGGCCCAGGCGCCGCTGGGGTGTATGATCACCGCGTCCGGGTATTGACCCACGGCAAAGGGCGACCCGGGGATGGGGCGCAGCGAATCGGTGGCGGGGTCCACCCGGAACGCCGAAATTGAGTTGGATCCCTGGTTGGCGACGTATACCGTGCGGCCGTCCGGTGCTGCGGCGATGGAAACGGGATAGCGGCCGACGGTGGGCGCCTTGCCTGTCAAGGCTTGCAGCATGCCCGTGGCGGTGTCGATGCGATAGGCCGAGACGCTGTGGCTGGCCTGGTTGGCGGAAAAGACGTACTCCACCTCTTTGCCTTCAGGGCCGGCCGGTGTTTGTGGTGCCGCCATGGCGAGTGAGCCCAGTGCCCCCATGGACAACCCCGCCAGACAGCGCCGAACAACAGTGAGCGAATTGATGCGCTTCATTGTTCCCCCTCAATTTATGGTGTTAATGCACTACCCCCTGGTAGCTGAAGATATCTTACAACTCCGCTCAGCATATACAAAGCAGGTGGCGTCAGGGTGGATGGCGGGCCGCTGGGTGTGGCCGTACCCGGGCGGAGTAAGCCTATGTCATGTCAACGTTCAAAGGCACTGCCATCGCCCCCCAGCCACCCCGAAGCGGCGCTGACCCTGCTTCGTGACGCGCTGGCGGTGATGGAGCGGAAACCGCGCCCCGCGCATCCTGCCACTTTCCGGCCACTTTCATGCCGGGCGCGTCTGAGCCGGGAGCCGGGGCGGCGGAAGGCAGCTCTCGACTGGTACGCCCGTCCGCTGAAACTGGAAGGCCGGCCAGGATTGGCAGGGGTGTTCTGGGCGCGTTTGCGGCGCCAATGCGAAGTGCCGCCGCGAGTGGAGCAGCCGGGATTACTGCCCGCCGGCGAGGTAGCTCTTTAGCGCAGCCGCGCTGTCGGCCAGGACGTCGGCGCCCCAGTCTGCCGGGGCGTCTGCCGGATCCAGGTAGCCAAACAGGGCGACGGCGGTGGCCATGCCGGCGGCCCGTCCCGCCTGGATGTCCCGCCGGGCATCACCCACGTACAGACACTGGCACGGCGTGCTGCCCGCCTGGGCGCACCCCGCCAGCAGAGGGGCGGGGTGCGGCTTGCGCTGGGGTAGGCTGTCGCCGCTGATGATGCAGGCAGCCCGGGCCGTCAGTCCCAGGGCCGCCAGCAGGGGCTGGGTGAGGAAGGCCGGTTTGTTGGTGACCACGCCCCAGTTCTTTCCGTGCCCTTCGATGAAGTCGAGCAGTGCCGCCATCCCCGGAAAGAGCCGGGTCTTGCGGCAGATGTTGTCGCGGTAGAGGGCGAGGTAGCGCTGCCGCAGGGCGGTGTGCCCCGGCTCCTCCGGTGTTAGGCCAAAACCGGTTTGCAGCAGGGCGTTGGCGCCGTGCGACACTACCGGCCGGATGGCGGCGAAGGGCAGGGGGGGCAGGCCCTGCTCCTGCCGCAGCGTGTTCAGGGCCCAGGCGAGGTCAGGGGCGGTGTCGGCCAGGGTGCCATCCAGATCGAACAGCACGGTGTGTAAGTGGGGACATGGGCTCACAGGGGCTTTTGGGCGTGGGCAAGATAGTTTACATCGATGTCGCCGCCCAGGCGGTAGCGGCGGGTAAGGGGGTTGTAGTGCAGCCCGGTGAGGTCGTCCAGTTCCAGGCCGGCGGCGCGCAGCCAGCGGGCCAGTTCCGCCGGGCGGATGAATTTGGCGTAATCGTGGGTGCCCTTGGGCAGCAGCTTTAGCAGGTACTCTGCGCCGATGATGGCGTGCAGGTAGGCTTTGGGGTTGCGGTTCAGGGTGGAGAGGAGCACATCGCCGCCCGGTTTGACCAGCGCGGCGCAGGCGGCGATGAGCGAGGCCGGGTCGGGCACGTGTTCCAACAGTTCCATGCAGGTGACTGCGTCGAAGGTCCCGCCTTCCTGTTGCGCCAGCGCTTCCCCGGTCATTTGCCGGTAGTCCACCTCCACTCCGGATTCCAGGGCATGCAGCCGCGCCACCGCCAGGGCGCCGCCGGCCATGTCCACGGCGGTGACCCGGGCGCCGGCCCGCGCCAGGCCTTCCGCCAGGATGCCGCCGCCGCAGCCGATGTCCGCCACCCGCCTGCCGGCCAGGTCCACCCGTTGTTGGATGTAGCGCAACCTTAAGGGGTTGATCTCATGGAGCGGCTTGTATTCCCCCTCGGGGTCCCACCAGCGGGTGGCGCTGGCGTCGAATTTGGCCACTTCGGCCGGGTCGATGTTGTTGGTTCCGGTCATGGTCGGTTCAATCGTATTGGCGGATTTTTTGCTGCCAGGCCTGGGCCTTGGCCAGGATATCGTGTTCGTCCACGGTGGTCAGAACCCGGTCTTTGAGCACGTGGCGGCCGGCCACCCAGACATCGGTGACTTTGTCGCGCCCGCAGGCGTAGACCAGTTGGGAAACGGGGTGATAGACGGGCTGGGTCTCCGCCTCTCCCAGATTGACGGCCACCACATCGGCCGCCTTGCCCGCGACCAGGGAGCCGGTTTCTTCCTCCAGCCCCAGGGCGCGGGCGCCGCCCAGGGTGGCCATGGCCAGGGCGCGGGCGGCGGGCACGGCGCTGGCCCGCCTGGCCACTGCCTTGGCCAGCAGGGCGGCGCTGCGCATCTCTGAGAACATGTCCAGGTCGTTGTTGCTGGCGGCGCCGTCGGTGCCCAGGGCCAGGTTGACGCCGGCTTCCAGCAGCCGCTGCACCGGGCAAAAGCCGCTGGCCAGTTTCAAATTGGACTCGGGGCAGTGCACCACGTGGCCGCCGGCGCGGCCGTAGGCGTTGATCTCGCCGTCGCTGAGCTGGGTCATGTGGACGCCCAGCAGGTGCGGTGACAGCAGTCCCAGTTGTTCCAGGCGGGCCAGGGGGCGCAGGCCGTTTTGCTGCGCCGCCTCCGTCACTTCGTGTTCCGTTTCGTGAATGTGCATGTGAATGGGCACATCCAGTTCTTCCGCCAGTGTCTGCACCCGCTGCAAGGGGGCGTCGGAGACGGTGTAGGGGGCGTGGGGGGCGAAGGCGGTGCTGATCAGAGGGTGGTGGCGGAATTCGTCGTGCACGGCCAGGCCCTTGCTGAGGTAGTCATCGGCGTTTTGGGCCCAGGCCGTGGGGAAGTCGATGAGGATCATGCCCACCACCGCCCGCATGCCTGCGGCGGCGGCGCTGCGGGCGGTCTCGTCGGGGAAAAAATACATATCGTTGAAGCAGGTGGTGCCGCCCCTGAGCATTTCGGCCACCGCCAGTTCGGTGCCGTCGCGCACGAACTCGGGACTTACCCAGGCTCCTTCCGCCGGCCAGATGTGTTCCTGGAGCCACTCCATCAGGGGCAGATCGTCCGCCAGACCACGCAGCAGCGACATGGCGGCGTGGGTGTGGGCATTGATCAGACCGGGTATGAGGGCGTGCGCCGCCAGCTCCACCACCGCTGCCGCGCGGTAGCGGGCCGCCGCCTCGGCCCGGGGCAGCAGCGCCGCAATGCGGCCGTCCCGCAGCGCCAGGCTGTGGTGCTCCAGCACTGTTTCGTGCGGCTCCACCGGAATGATCCAGCGGGCGTTGATCAGCGTGTCCACCTGTTCCATAGCGCATCCCCTCCGGCGATGACGGTCAAGTATACCGCATCGGTTGTGGCCGGTATTTTAGCCGGTGAGCGTTTTATTCCGGTTTGTCCGAGAGGGCGCGGACGGGGGGGCGAGCGAAGCGGGGTCAGCACTCGATACGCCGTATTCCGGTGCTGAGGCCTGCTGCCCGCTTGCGGGCGTGGCGTCACCGCTGCGCGGTGATGTGGCCGGCGCTGCCACCCCGCGGGCTCGGGGTCATTCTTTCACGGTTTCCGCGCCATAGCGGTAAAAGCGCAAGGCCGGTGACCAAAAATCCGCCGGCAGGCCCGCTTTGCGTTTGAGTTCGGCGACGAAGCGCCGGGGCTCGGGCAGGCTGTCCCACACTGCCGGGAGAAAGGTGGCGCGATGACTGTCGTCCAGTTCCAGGATGAGGCCGTCCTGGCCGGGCCGGAGCTGGCGGAGCAGGTTTTCTTCGCTGGTGACGGCCAGGGGTTCGGCGGGTTTGAGCACGGAAATGCTGAGGCGCACGGACCCGAATTCTTCCTGTTGCAGGGGCGGAAAGCGGGGGTCGCGGAAGGCGGCGTTGAAGGCGTTTTCCGCCACGTCCCGGGCCAGGCTCTGGCGCGCCTCCAGGCTGCCGATGCAGCCACGCAGTGCTCCGTGGCGCTGCAAGGTGACGAAGGCGGCGCCCGGCCGGGCGAGGCGCGGTGGCAGTGTGCCCGGGGCGACCTCCAGACGCCTGCCTTGCTCCAGCCCGGAGCGGATGGCGGCGCGGGCCAGGCCCAAGAGGGCGCCCCGTTCTTCTTCGCTCAACGGCTGCTGCTCAGTGGAAGACATAGGCGCCGTAACCCACCACCTGATCCCGCGGCCCGGCGGTGTCGCCGGAATTGCGCAAATCCAGCAGCTCGGCATGCAGGCCGTGGCGCCTGGCGGCCAGCAGCAAGCCGTTGACGGGATTGCGGCCGCAGGCCTGTTCGTAGTGGATGGCCTCCGGTTTCAGGGCCAGGATGGCGTTGGAAGTGGCCTGGTCCAGGCGGCGCGCCGTTTGATAATCGTGATAATGGCTGAGGTCGGAACTGACCACGATCAGAGTCTCCGGCCCGTCCCACAAGCGGTCCAGCACCTCGGCCACGTCTTCGGCGCTGGCGTCGCCCACCACCAGCGGTACCAGGGAGAACTTCCCCAGGGCCTCCTGCAAAAAAGGCAGGTGCACCTCCAGGGAATGCTCGTAGGCGTGGGCGGATTCGATCCGCTGCACCTGGGGCAGGGACAATACCGACTGCAGCGCTCCCGTGTCTACCGGAACAAGGCCCAGCGGCGTGCGAAAGGCGTGCGCGCCGCTGGCCGCCAGGCCTTCCACAGGCACGCGGTGAGAAGGCCCCAGCAGGACCACGCGGGTAATGGTGCCACGGCCGTTGGCCACCCGGGCATAGGCGCTGGCGGCGATGGCGCCCGAGTACATGTAACCGGCGTGCGGGGCGATCACCGCCTTGGGAGGGGGATCGGCGCTGCGGTGTTCCTCCAGCCAGTGGTGCACGGCCGCGTGCAGCGCCTCGGGATCGTCGGGATAGAACATGCCGGCCACGGCCGGCTCGCGAATTGCGGATGACATGGAGCGCTCCTTTCCCTCTCCGGGTGCCGGCGAAGCTTCACTCCCGGGGAGTGTGCCGGGGGGAGTCTATACTGAATAATAGCAGTGTCAGTGTATCGAAGGTCAGCGAATACACGGGAGGTGCCCATGGCCGCGCAGACTATGCCAACCGTCGTTCCCACCAAATATTGGCACCGGCTGGACGATGCTCGTGTCCAATGTGATCTTTGTCCCCGCTACTGCAAAATGCACGAAGGCCAGCAGGGCCTGTGTTTCGTGCGGGCCTGCCAGAACAATCAGATTGTGTTGACCACCTATGGCCGTTCCAGCGGTTACTGTATTGATCCCATCGAAAAAAAGCCGCTCTACCATTTCCTGCCGGGCACGCCCGTGTTGTCTTTCGGCACCGCCGGTTGCAACCTGGCGTGCAAATTCTGTCAGAACTGGGACATGAGCAAAGCGCGGGAAATGGACATCCTGGCCGACCAGGCGCCGCCGGAACTCATCGCCCGCGCGGCTCAAAAACTCGACTGCAAAAGTGTGGCGTACACCTATAACGATCCCGTTATCTTTATGGAGTATGCCGTGGACGCGGCCAAAGCCTGCCATGCCGTGGGAGTGAAATCCGTCGCTGTCACCGCGGGATACATTTGCGAAGAACCACGGGAAGAGTTCTTTCGCTACATGGATGCCGCCAATGTTGATCTCAAAGCGTTCACCGACAGTTTTTATCACAAAATCTGCGGCGGCCGCCTGCAGCCCGTGCTGGATACCCTGATGTATCTCAAGCACGAAACCGATGTCTGGCTGGAGATGACGACATTGCTCATTCCCGGTGAGAACGACAGCAATGAAGAACTGAAAGACATGAGCCGCTGGGTGGTGGAAAACCTGGGCACCGACGTGCCATGGCATTTCAGCGCCTTTCATCCCGACTGGAAAATGCTGGATAAAACTGCCACACCTTTGTCCACCTTGATTCGTGCCCGCCAGATCGCCGTCGACAGTGGGGTGCGTTATGCCTACACGGGCAACGTCCATTTCGAGACCGGCGACAGCACCTATTGCCCTCATTGCGGAAAAAAAGTGATCGGCCGGGACTGGTACGAACTGACTGAGTGGCACCTTACCGAGACCGGGCATTGCGCTCATTGCGGTGGCCGCGTTCATGGCGTGTTCGAAGGATCTCATGGAAACTGGGGTGCCCGGCGGCAGCCGGTGCGGTTGAAGGATTTCGCGGCGTGATCCCTGTCCGCGCCAGTGCCGTAGGACGCGGTGAGCTGCGCAGTATATCGTTTCGACGCGATAGCAGGCCTTGGCGCTGCTTCTGGTGTGAGCACCAGCCCCGTTCAGCCTGTTTCTGATTTGCAATAGGAGATCGTTGTCTCACCTGCTGGCAGTCTTGTCCTGCTGAGTGGGTTTCGCGAGTGCCCGCTTCAGCAGCGGGGGTGTCATTATGGTGGTGATGATGACCATCAACACCACCGCGGAAAACAAGGCATCATTGATCACACCCAGGCTTTTGCCCACCGAGGCGAAAATCAAACCCACTTCTCCCCGCGGCACCATGCCGATGCCGATGGCCAGGCGCTGGGCGCCGCGGCCGGCGAGACAGCCGGCGGCGATTTTTCCGGCCACGGCGGTGATCAGCAGGCCCAGCGCCACCAGCACCACATGCGCATCGAAGAAAGATTCCAGTTTGACCTGGATGCCCATCAATACGAAGAAAATGGGCGCGAGGATGGCTTCTATGGGTTGGACAAGATCGCGGATGCTTGCGCGATGTCGGTGGTGGTTGCCCCAGTGCTTGAAGTAGGCGTCGTGCAGGATGACGCCCGCGGCGAAGGCGCCCACTATGGTGGCCAGGCCCACCAGGTTGGCGAACCAGGCCAGAGCCATGACGAACAGAAAAGAGATGAACAGCTTGGCTTCCGCCACGTCGAGATGTCGCACCAGCCCAATGGTCAGGCGCAAAAAGTGCGGTCCCAGCACGAAGGTGGCGGCAAGGAACAGGGCGCTTAAGGCGATGATGGCGGAAATATTGCTCAGGGACACCCCGCCCGAGACAATGATGCCCGAGACCACCGCCAGCATGATGAGTCCCAGGATATCGTCGATGATTGCGGCGCCGAGGATGATGTGGCTGGTGGGGGTGCGCAGTTGTCCCAAATCCCGCAGCACCCGCGCGGTGATGCCGATGGAGGTCGCGCCCAGGGTGGCGGCAATGAACAGATCCGTGTTCAGCGAGGCCTCGGGCATGAGCAGGCGGGCGGTGATAAAGCCCAGCACGAAGGGCAGCAGCACCCCGGCCACCGCCACCTTGAGGGAGCTGCCGCCGACCCGGCGCAGCTCCGCCACACTGGTGTCCAGTCCCACCAGGAACAGCAAAAAGATAACGCCGTAGCGGGAGAACACATCCACCGTCTCCGCCACTTTCAAAATATCCGCCCCGTCCGGGCCCTGGATGGCGCTAAGCACCTGGGCCACCGATGCCGGCGGCAGCGCCAGGGCGGCGGCCTCGGCATAGCTGTGTCCTTGCAGCGCCAGCGCCACCATGTCGAAGATGGCGGGGCCTTCGCGCAACACCGTGATACTGGCAAAACCCAGGTAGTACAGGCCGTTGCCCAGCGCCATGCCCATAAGCAGCTCGCCCAGCACGGAGGGCTGACCGAGTTTTCGCGCGACGTAACGGCCGAGCACGGCAAAAAACAAAATGCCGGTCACGCCCAACAACACCGGCGCCACGGGATCCATGTGGCTGGGGCCGCCCGCGGCCCAGGCGGAACAGGGGGCCAGGCTGGCGGCGCCGAACAGGAGCCAGGGGGCCGGCCGGTTCAAGCTGCCTCCTCCTGGCGGAGCCTGTCCCACAAGCCGGCCTGGCGCAAGGCATCGTCGATTACCGTCATGCGCCTAGCATAGTCCCATTGCCGGAAAAATTCTCCGCCCGTTGAGCGCCGTGGCGGTCATCCCCGCCCTTTGCAAGAAGGGGACGGACATGTTCAGATATCCACTCCCGAGCGGAGCACTAAACCACTATCGCCATGGAAAAGCTGGATGTCCTGCTGCAATGCTGCTTCGGCCAGGAAGACGATGCCGCCGCTGCGCCCCATTGAGCGCGTGTTTCGGTATCTGCCCTTTGAGGACGGGGGGTGCCGGCGGAAACCGCCTTGTCTCAAGCAGCGGGGGTCAGGTTTTTGATCGACGCAGAGGCTTCAGCCAGGGAATGTGCACCGCGCAGTCAAATGCCATGAACCCGCCCTTGATCCAGCTCAGCGGCCTGTCCAAGGCTTACCAGGACGAGGGCCGCAGCCAGGCCGTGTTCACGGATCTGAACCTGAGCGTCCCGGCCGGGGAGATGCTCGCCTTGCTCGGGCGCAGTGGCTCGGGCAAATCCACCTTGCTGAACATCGTGAGCGGTGTGGACCGCGCCAGCGGCGGACAAGTCATGGTCAAGGGTGTGGACCTGAGCGCCCTGGGCGAGCACCAGCGTACCCTGTTCCGCCGTCGCCACATGGGCTTTGTGTTCCAGTCCTTCAATTTGATTCCAACGCTGACCGTGCTGGAGAACCTGCTTTTGCCCCTGGATCTCAACGGCATACGTGGCCGCGCGGCTGTGGCGCGGGCCGAAGCCGCATTGGCGCAGGTGGACGTGGAGGCTTTCGCTCACCGATATCCTGACCGGCTCTCCGGCGGCCAGCAACAACGGGTCGCCATCGCCCGCGCCCTGGTGCACGGTCCCGATCTGCTGCTGGCGGACGAGCCCACCGGCAATCTGGACGCGGACACCGGGGCCGTGGTGGTCGAATTACTCACCCGGCGCTGCCGGGAGGAAGGGCTCACCGTGGTACTGGCCACCCACAGTCTGGAACTGGCCGCCGGTGCCGACCGGGTGTTGCGTATGCAGGGCGGGTGTTTGGTGGAGGGGGAGTGAATCGGGGAAGTCCCTGCTTTGAGAAACAGCGGGTGGGGAATCAATGCAACAAGGAACCAAGTGTTAACACGCCTCATTGTCAAAGAACTCCTGCGCCACCCCTGGCAGTTCGCCTTTTCCGTGGTGGGTATTGTGCTGGGCGTAGCGGTGGTGACGGCGGTGGATCTGGCGGCCGGGAGTGCCCTCAGCAGTTTCGAGGCTACCGCGGAGTTGCTGAGCGGAAAGGCCACCCACAGCCTGAGCGGCGGGCGGGAGGGGGTGCCCGACGCCGTCTATGTGGCGCTGCGCAAACAGGGCCTGCGCAGTATCGCGCCGGTGGTGGAAGGACAGGGGCGCGTGCCGGATCATCAGGATGCCCGTTTGAACATCCTGGGTGTGGATCCCTTTGCCGACGGGGGGGCGCGTGGTGCCGCCGCCGTTACAGTCGAGGGCGGGAACAGCGGGCGGCTGCTGACGGAAGCGGGTTCGGCGCTTCTGAGCGCCGATGCGGCTCACGATCTCGGCATTGTGCCAGGCAGCCGGATCACGGTGGCGGCGGGTGGGCGTGAGCACCGGATCACCGTCATCGGCGTGTTCGACCCGCCCGGCAGTCTCGCCCGGGCCGCTTTCCAGGACACCTTGGTGATGGACATCGCCACGGCCCAGGAGGTGCTGGACAGCGTGGGCCGGCTGTCCCGGGTGGATCTGGTGCTTTCGGCGGAGCAGGCGGCCCGGGTGCAACAACAGCTGCCCGCCGGACTCCGCTTGGGCGCCGCCAATGAGCGCAGCGGCGAACTCGCCCAGCTCACCGCCTCTTTCCGCCTCAACCTGCAGGCCCTCGGTTTGCTGGCCTTGTTGGTGGGCGCCTTCCTAGTCTACAACGCCATGGTGTTTTCCGTGGTGCGGCGGCGGGAGTTGCTGGGGCTGTTGCGGGCCCTGGGGGTGACCCGCCGCGAGGTGTTCGGCCTCGTGATCGGCGAAGCGCTGGCGGTGGGGACGGTGGGCCTGCTGGCCGGTCTGGCGCTGGGCACGGTCCTGGCGGGGGTGTTGATCGGGCCGGTGACCCGCACCATGAGCGATTTGTACCTGTCTGTCAGCGCGGCCGGGCTGTTTCCCACACCCGGGGTGTTCCTCAAAGGCGTCGTGTTGGGCTTGATTGTCACGGTGGCGGCGGCGCTGCTCCCGGCCTGGGAAGCGGCCGCCGTCGCCCCCCGTGCCGCCATGAGCCGTTCCGTGGTGGAGGGGCGTCGCCGCCGGGGCCTGCTGTGGGGCATTCCCCTCGCGCTGGCGCTGCTGGCCGTGGGGGGGGCTTTGCTGGCGTATTCTGGTTTGAGCTTGTTCGGCGCCTTTGCCGCCTTGTTTTTGATCCTCATCGGCATGGCTGTGTTGACGCCCCCGGCCCTGGTGCTGTTTCTGGCGGCCGCCCGCCGCCTGGTGGGTGTCCTGGCGGGGAGCGTGGGGCGCATGGCGGCGCGGGGACCGGCCCTTTCCCTGAGCCGCACGGGGGTGGCGGTGGCCGCCCTGGCGGTGGCGGTGGCGGCCACGGTGGGTATTGCGGTGATGATAGACAGCTTTCGCATCACCTTGAGCGAGTGGCTGAGCCAGACCCTGCGAGCGGATGTGTACGTCTCCCCCCGGGACGGCGCCACCTGGACGGTGGCCGACACGGCACGTTTGTCGGGGCTCGCCGGGGTGGCGGCGGTGAGCACGGGACGGCGCGTCCGGGTGATGGCCGATGGCCACCCCACCACCTTGTTCGTGCTCCACAGCGCGCCCCGCAGTCGGGACGGTTTTCGCATCATTCAGGGCGATCCCGAATCGGCCCGCGCTGCTTTTGCGGGTGAACAGGCCGTGCTGGTATCCGAGCCCTACGCCCGGCGCCACCAGGTGGGGGTGGGCGATACCCTGATGCTGACCACCGATGGCGGCGACACAGCCTACCGCATCGCCGGGGTGTACACCGACTACGGGTCCGATCAGGGGGTGGTGGCCATGAGCCGCGCCAATTACCAGCAAGGCTGGCGCGACCTGGGCGTGGACACCGCCGGCATCTACCTTGCTCCCGGGGCTGACTTGCGGGAGGTGCAGGCCACCTTGCGCCGGGTGCTGGGGGAGCACTTCCGGGTGCGCGCCAACGGTGACATTCAGGCCGCCGCCATGGAGGTGTTCGAGCGCACCTTCTCGGTGACCCAGGTGCTCCGCGCCCTGGCGGTGCTGATTGCCTTTGTGGGCATCGCCAGCGCCCTGGCGGCCATTCAACTGGAGCGGCGGCGCGAACTGGCGGTGCTGCGTTGCCTGGGCCTGACGCCCGTCCAGGTGGGACAAATGGTGACCCTGGAATGTGCCCTCATGGGCCTGGCCGCCGGCCTGATGGCCGTGCCCATGGGGCTGGTGTTGGCGCTGGTGTTGACCGAAGTGATCAATCCGCTGGCCTTTGGCTGGTCGCTGGCCTTTCACGTCGATCCCCGCTGGCTGCTGCAGGGCGTGGCCTTGGCCCTGGTCGCGGCCCTGGTGGCGGGGGCCTATCCTGCCTGGCGCATGGCGCGGGCCGGGCCGGTGGCGGGCCTGCGGGGTGATTGAAGGGATGCCTGCTCAGGTAATTCCGAGTGCGGGCGATATCCCTCAGTGAGCCGGACAGCGGCTTGGCTTGTTGATGTGGCGCACGGGGGCAAGGCTCATGATCCAGGACTTACGCACCGAGATTGAAGGCTTGGTGGAGTTTCCACCCATGCCGGAAATGGCCCGTGAAATCATGGCCCTGGGGCCGGAGCCCAGCGCTCAGGAACTGGCCCGGGTGGTGGACAAAGACCCGGCCATGGCGGGGCAGATCATGCGCTATGCCCTGTCGCCGTTTTTCGGCTACCGGGGGAAGATTCATTCCGTGCAGGCGGCGGTGAGCCGGGTGCTGGGGGTGGAGCGGGCCATAGAGCTGGTCTTCGGCCTGGCCGCCGGCAAGACCTTTCTCGGTCCCAACGACGGGCCGGTGGGACGCCTGGCGGTGTGGACCCACGGTCTGGCCACCGCCACCCTGGCCCACGCCCTGGCCGCAGAGGTGCCACAGGCGCTGCGCCCCGCGCCGGGGATGTGTTACCTGGCCGGCCTGTTTCAGGATATCGGCCTGCTGCTGCTGGGCCATCTGTATCCCGCCCATATCCGCAGCCTCAACCGCGCGCTGGAGGATGATCCTGATGCGTCCCTGGCGGACGTGGAACAACGCATGTTCGGTATTGACCACACCGAAAGCGGTACCTTTTTGCTGCGCAAGTGGAATATGCCGGCGGATTTGATCACGGCGGTGCGCCAGCACCACAATCCCGACTACCACGGTGACCACCTCGCCCACCTGGCCGTGCTCATGTTCGCCGACCATTACGCCCGCTGCTACGAGCAACAGTGTGACGTGGATCTGGAACTCTGCCGCCGCCTGGCCGGCCGGCTGGATCTGGATGTGGCGGCCGCCCTGGCCACCTCCGAGCGCATCGCCGCCGGTTTTGCCCACGTGCAGGACCTGGCGCGGGATTTGATTGCCGCGTGAAGGCCGCTTCGGCTCAGTCGTCTTCCCGGGCAATGTGCAGGGCCTGCAGGGTGCCGTTGGCGTCGATGTCCAAGGTCAGCAGGACGGGGCGGCAGCACACCGCGCAGTCTTCCACACAGGTCTGCGAGCCGCCCCAGCCGTCCACCACAGTAGAGAAGCTTTCGCCGCAGTAGGGGCAGCTCACTTCCACCGGGTACACCAGCGGCACGCTGCCGCCCTGCACCGGCTTGTTGGGACGCGGCCGTGGACGTCGCGGCATGTCGTAGTCCATCGCGCTTCCCTCCCTTCTTGTCGGGACCTGTCTTTCAGTGTAAGGCATTGTGGCAACCGGGCAAGGACCGGCTTCAGGACTGGGTGACGGTGAGGATCTGGTCGGCCTCGTTTTTGCCTAAGGGTTCCGCCGTGGCCAGCTGCCGTTCCAGCACGGCCACCGTGGCCTCGGAGGCGTCCCGCTCCGCGGCGGCGCGGGCCTTGATGCGCTGGCGCAGCAGGGCCGGCGGTGCCTGGAAATCCAAAATGATGAAAGGCAGGCCCAGACGCCGCGCCAGGGCGCGGAAGGCCGCCCGTTGCTCGCGCTTCAAAAACGTGGCGTCCACGATGACCGGCAAGCCGGCCTCGAGCACCTCTTGGGCCAGCGCCGCCAGGCGCTCGTAGGTGCGCCGGCTGGCCTCGGGCCGGTACAGGCCCTGGTCCAGGCCGGCGTGGCTGCGCGCCCCGGGAGGGAGGCCGAACAGGCGTTTGCGCTCCACGTCGGAGCGAATACGCACCGCGCCGTGGGTTTCCACCAGGTCTTGGGTGTTGTGGGTTTTGCCCGAGCCCGACAGGCCGTGGGTGATGAGCAGGGGACGGGGGGTGCTGCGGGTGTAGTCCTGGGCCAGCGCCAGATAGCGGTGGGCGTCGCGGCGCGTGGCCGCCGCTTCCGTCTCGTTCAGGCCGCTCTGGGTCAGCCGCAGGCAGGCCACCTTGGCCCGGACCAGGGCGCGGTAGACCTGGTAGAAGCGCAGCAGGCGCAGCCCGCTATAGTCGCCGCTGCTTTCGCAATAGCGGTTGAGGAAGCGGTGGGCCAGGGCGGGATGGCCACGGGCATGGAGATCCATGGTCAGAAAGGCCACCTCGCTCATGACGTCTATCCAGCGCAGCCCGGCGTTGAACTCCAGGCAGTCGAACGGGGTGATGCGCCCGTCCAGCAGCACCATATTGCCCAGATGCAGATCGCCATGGCATTCGCGGATGAAACCCTGGGCCTTCCGTTGGGCCAGGGTATCGCGCAGCCTGTGGTATGCGGCCTCACTCCACCCTTGCAGGCTTTGGAGGCGGGCCAGTTGGTCGGGGTTTGAAAGGTGGGGGCGGATTTGGGCGAAGTTTTGCGCCACCGGCTGCCAGACATTCTCCGCCGTGCCATAAGGTGAGTCGGGTCCGGCGCGCTCAGCCTGGGCGTGAAAGGCGGCAATATGCCCGGCCAGGGTATCCAGTTGTTCCGGCTGCAAACGGCCGCGCGCCAGCACCCGCGTCATGAGGCTCTCCTGGGAAAACTGCCGCATCTTTACGGCGTATTCGATGGCGCTGCCGGGGCCGCTCAGCCGCGGCGCGGCGGGACTCCCGGTGATGGCCACCACCGCCAGATACAGCGCCGGGGCCAGGCGCCGGTTGAGGCGCAGTTCTTCCTGGCAATAGTGACGGCGCTGGGCCAGCGTAGAGAAATCCAAAAAGCCGAAGTCCACTGGTTTTTTGATTTTGTAAGCGTACTCACCTGTGAGCAGCAACCAGGAAATGTGGGTCTCCAACAGTTCCACCGCCGCCACCGGATGGTCATAGGCGGCCGGGTCGAGCAAGTTCCGGATCAATGAAGGGGCGATGTTCAT
>DRLM01000061.1 GCA_011375345.1 Gammaproteobacteria bacterium | reverse complement strand
TGGCGCGTTCTCTGGCATCTTGTGTCATCGGAGTTTTCCTTGGGGTTCAATGGCTTGTGTGCACTTCCATTTTACCCCATCGAAAGCTCCGATTCTTTAGCTACCACACCCTTTCTCCCTCATTTTCAACACCTTAAAGCACTCCTCGCAAAAAAATGGGGAGACGTCAGCGGTTGGATCAGATCAAGCCGCGTTCCGCGAAGGAGACCGCTTCCCCCTCGCCAATAATGACGTGATCCAGCACCCTCACGTCCACCAGCGCCAGGGCTTTCCGCAGACGTCGGGTGATGAGTTTGTCGGCGGCGCTGGGCTCGGGGACGCCGGAGGGGTGATTGTGGGCCAGGATGAGGGCGGCCGCGTTGTGTCGCAGCGCACTTTTGACCACTTCCCGGGGGTGGACGCTGGCACCGTCAACGGTGCCGCGGAACAGCTCCTCGTAGTGAATGACCCGGTGGCGGTTGTCCAGATGGAGACAGGCGAAGACCTCGTGGGGATAGCCCCGCAGCCGCGCCTGCAAATAGCGATGGGTGGCGGCCGGGCTGCTCAGCGCATCACCCCGCAGCAGGGATTCATACAAGTGGCGCCGCCCCATTTCCAGCACCGCCTGCAGTTGCACGTATTTCGCCCGCCCCAGGCCTTTGCCGCGGCAGAACCGGTCCTCGTCCGCCTCCAGCAGCTGCCGCAGGCCGCCGTACTCGGTGAGCAGTGCCCGGGCGAGGTCCACGGCAGTGCTGCCCCGGGTGCCGGTACGGAGAAAAATGGCCAGCAGTTCCGCATCCGAGAGGGCGTCGGCGCCCCGCTGCAACAACTTCTCCCGCGGCCGTTCTTTGGCCGGCCAGTCCGTAATGGCCATGGAGTCACCCCCTCCCGCGCCGCTCCGCGTGGGCAGGGCGGCGCGAATCTGTTAGTTTTCATTATTCGCTGTGGTGATGAGCGCAGCTCAGGTGGCATAACGAGCGTGAAGAAAGCCTAACCGATGGACGGATTGCATCACAAGCGCGTATTGCTGGGTGTGACGGGCGGTATTGCCGCCTACAAGAGCGCCGAGCTGGTGCGCCGTTTGCGCGAGGCCGGTGCGGAAGTGCGGGTGGTCATGAGCCAGTCGGCCACCGGCTTCATCACCCCCCTGACCTTCCAGGCCCTGTCCGGTCATCCCGTGCGCACTGCGCTCAACGATGCCGCCGCGGAAGCGGCCATGGGTCATATCGAACTGGCCCGCTGGGCGGATGTGGTGGTGGTCGCGCCGGCCACGGCAAACTTTCTCGCCAAGGTGGCCCACGGGCTGGCGGATGATTTGCTGAGTGCCCTGTGCCTGGCGAGTCAGGCACCCCTGTGGGTGGCGCCGGCCATGAATCACGTCATGTGGGCGCAGGCGGCCACCCAGGACAACTGCGCCCGCCTGCGCGCCCGGGGGGTTCGTTTTCTCGGTCCAGGCAGCGGCGACCAGGCCTGCGGCGAGCAGGGCCCCGGCCGCATGGTGGAGCCGGACGATATTGTTGCGGCGCTGCAGCGGGTGGTTGCCCCGGGCCCCCTGGCGGGCAGGCGGCTGTTGCTGACGGCGGGTCCCACCCGCGAAGCCATCGATCCGGTGCGCTTTGTCAGCAATCGCAGCTCCGGCAAAATGGGGTACGCCCTGGCCGTTGCCGCCCGCGAGGCCGGCGCGGAAGTGGTGTTGGTGAGCGGGCCGGTGAGCCTGGATGCGCCGCCTGGAGTGGAATGCCTGCGGGTGGAGAGTGCGGCAGACATGTTTGCAGCGGTGATGGCCCGCCTGCGCGGCGTGGACATTTTCATCGGCGCGGCCGCAGTGGCGGACTACACGCCCGAGGAGCCTGCGTCCCAAAAACTTAAAAAACACACCGAAACGCTGCGCTTGGCATTGCGGCGCACGCCGGATATCCTGGCCGCTGTGGCCGCATCTTCTGTGTCGCCTTTCACAGTGGGTTTTGCGGCAGAAACCCAATGCCTGGAGGCCCATGCCCGGGCCAAGCTGGGAGCCAAGAAGCTGGACATGATCGCGGCGAACCAAGTGGGTCAGGGCACGGGCTTCGACAGCGACGACAACGCTCTCACCGTGTTGTGGCCCGGCGGTGGCGCATCACTGGGCCGGGCGCCCAAAAGCGCGCTGGCGCGCGCACTCATGGACCTCATTGCAGAACGATACAATGAAAAGCATACAAATTAAGGTGCTCGATCCCCGCTTGGGCAAAGACATTCCCCTACCCCGTCATGCCACGGAAGGATCTGCGGGCCTGGATCTGCGCGCCTGCCTCGACCGGCCGCTGACCCTGGCGCCGGGGGACACCCGGCTCATTCCGTCGGGCATCGCCCTGCATATCGGTGACCCCGGTCTGGCCGCGGTGCTGTTACCGCGTTCAGGGCTGGGCCACAAGCATGGCATCGTGTTAGGCAATCTGCTGGGTTTGATCGATTCGGACTACCAGGGCGAGGTGCTGATCTCCTGCTGGAATCGCGGCCGGCAGCCGTTTACAGTGGAGGTGGGCGAACGCATCGCCCAGATGGTGTTTGTGCCAGTGGTGCAGGCGCGGCTGGAGGTGGTGGACAGTTTTGCAAGCAGCGCCCGGGGCGAGGGCGGATTCGGCCACTCCGGCCGCCACTGAAACCGGCCGCCCCGCCCAGGATTGATTCGATTACCGGCTGAAGCAGAGGTTGACCGTGTTTTTGTCCCGCCGCGCGCCCCCGCTGAGTCCCAACGGCCGTAATGGTCCCCGGGCCCGTTTTGGTATTGCACGTCTCAGCGTATTGGGCGTGGTCACCGCCGGCGCGGTGCTGCTGGTGGCCAGTGCCATCACCTACCACATCTACCGTGACGTCACCGAACGTTATCTGCAACAACGGGTGGAACACCTGGCGACCGAGGTGGCCTTCCGTTTTGCTGATGTTATTCAGGAAAACGCCGTCAAGGTGGAAATTGCCGCCCACCTGCCCTATGTGATGGCCGCTTTGAGCGCGCGCTCGCAAAGCGATCTTGCCGACGCCGAAAAAGTGTTGCGGCAACATTTCCCCGGTGCCAAGCGGGTTCGTCTGATTCTGGCCAACGACAAGACCCTGGAGCCGGGCACTTTTCCGGAGCTGGGCTACGCCGATCTGGACATGCTGGCGCAGGCCGAGCGCAACGGCAAACCGCCCGTGGTGGAAGCCCATCTCATGGGCACGGCCGAGGGCCACATTGACATCATGCGGCCGGTGATGATCGAAAAATCCCGCAGCGAGCGCGTGCTCATCGGCCATCTCATCGTGAGTTTCGGCAGTGAGCTGGTGCAGCGGGCCCTGGAGCGCCTGCAGGTGGCATCGGGCTACATCGAAGTTCGCCAGCTGGTGGGAGACGGTGCCGGGGTGCTCCTGGCCGCCCTGGGCAAGGCAGCGGATATCGCTGCAGGCGCTACCCGCACTACACCGGTGGCGGGCACCTTGTGGACCCTGAGCTATTGGCCGCCGGCGGAGGAACGGGCCGCCATTGTGTGGCGCGAACGCGCGCTGTGGGTGATCTTCGCCGTGGTGTTCGTCCTGCTGGCCGTGATCGCCGCGACCATCCATTTTGTTTTGAGCAAGGCCCTGGAAGAGGATCTGGAAACCCTGGTCGACGTGGTGCGCGACGCCCGCGTGGGCCTGACTTCCCGGCCCCGTTACACACTGCGGATCCGCGAATTCGTCGGCACCGTGGAGGCGCTCAGCGCCATGGGCAGCGTGCCCCCGGCGCCACCGTCCGACGACACCTCGACCGCCGCCGTGGTGCCACCGCCCCCCGCACCCGCAGCGGCCGCCGCGCCACCCCAGGCGGCCACCAAAGATTATTTCACCTCCTTGCGCGGGCCGGAACAAGAAAATCAACCGCAGCGCTCACAGGAAAACAGCACCATGGACGTACCCGACTCTATTTTCCGTGCCTACGACATTCGCGGTGTCGTGGGGGATACCCTCACCGAAGAAGTGGTGTACGACATCGGCCGCGCCCTGGGGTCGGAAGCTTTTGCCCGCGGTCAGCAAACGGTGCTCGTCGGTCGTGATGGCCGTCTTTCCGGCCCGCGCCTGGCGGAATCCTTGAGCAACGGTTTGCGCGACGCCGGCCGCGACGTGATCGACATCGGCATGGTGCCGACGCCGGTGTTGTATTTCGCCACCCACTATTTGAACGCCGGCTCGGGAGTGATGGTGACCGGCAGCCACAATCCGCCGGAATACAACGGCCTGAAAATGGTGTTGAAAGGGGACACGCTGGCCGAAGACGATATCCAGTCGCTGAAACGCCGTATCCAGAAGGGCGACTTTACCCGCGGCAACGGTACCTTGGAACGTCAGGATATTGTGGGTGATTACATCGAAACCATCGTGGGTGACGTGACCGTGGCCCGGCCCTTGAACGTGGTGGTGGATTGTGGCAACGGTGTTGCCGGCGTGGCTGCGCCCCGCCTGCTGCGTGCCTTGGGCTGCAACGTGACCGAGCTGTACTGCGACGTGGACGGGTCATTTCCCCACCATCATCCCGACCCCAGCCAGCCTGAGAATCTGCAAGACCTGATCCGGGCCGTCCAGACCCAGGGCGCCGACATCGGCCTGGCCTTCGATGGCGACGGTGACCGCCTGGGTGTCATCGACGCCGCCGGCCACACCATCTGGCCCGACCGGCAAATGATGCTCTACGCCCGCGACGTGCTCAGCCGCAACCCCGGCGCGCAGATCATCTTCGACGTGAAATGCAGCCGCAACCTGTCCCGCGACATAGCCCAGCACGGTGGCCGGCCCATGATGTGGCGCACCGGCCATTCTTTGATCAAGCGCAAAATGAAAGAAACCGGTGCGCTGCTGGCGGGGGAGATGAGTGGCCATATCTTCTTCAAGGAACGTTGGTTCGGTTTCGACGATGCGCTCTACACGGCTGCCCGTCTGGTGGAGATTTTGGCCAAAGAAAACCGCCCCCCCAGGGAGGTCTTCGCCGCGCTGCCCGATGCCGTCGCCACGCCGGAGTTGCGTATCGAGCTGCCGGAAGGCACCCAGCAAACCTTCATGAACAAACTGCTGGAACAGGCGGAATTCGAAGGCGCGGCCCTGACCACCATCGATGGCCTGCGCGCTGATTTCCAGGACGGTTGGGGGCTGGTGCGGGCCTCCAACACCACGCCGGCGTTGATTTTGCGTTTCGAGGCCAACAACCGGGCGGCGCTGGAGCGCATTCAATCCGTGTTTCGCGCGCTGCTGGTCCAGGTGGATCCGGATTTGCGGATACCGTTTTAGCGCCCGGTGACAGTCTATCCCATTCATTACCCGCTAATTGACAATACGTTCCCAGGCAGAAACGCCATGACCCTGAGCCGCGACCAAGCCATGACCATCGCCCACGTGCTGACCGAAGCGCTGCCCTACATCCAGCGCTTCAAGGGCAAGACCCTCGTTATCAAATACGGCGGCAACGCCATGGTGGATGAAGCCTTGAAAAGCGGTTTTGCCCGCGACGTGGTCTTGATGAAACTGGTGGGCATCAACCCGGTGGTAGTGCATGGCGGCGGACCGCAAATCGGCAAACTGCTGGAACGCATCGGCAAGGAAAGCCGCTTCGTACAGGGCATGCGCGTTACCGACCGCGAAACCATGGACGTGGTGGAAATGGTGCTTGGCGGCCTGGTGAACAAAGAGATCGTCAAGCTCATCAATCGCCACGGTGGTGCCGCCGTAGGTTTGACGGGAAAAGACGGTGATCTCATTCGCGCCCGCAAACTGACGCTGGCCGGCGATTCACCGGAGTTGAGCGCACCGGAAATCATCGACATCGGTCACGTGGGCGAAGTAGCCAGCGTCGATGCCTCGGTGGTGCATATGCTGGTGAGCGGTAATTTCATTCCCGTTATCGCCCCCATCGGCGTGGGGAAAGACGGCCAGTCCTACAACATCAACGCCGACCTCGTCGCCGGAAAAATAGCGGAAGTGCTGCAAGCCGAAAAGCTCATCCTGCTCACCAACACGCCGGGCCTGCTGGACAAGAACGACGACACCATCTCCCGCCTCAACGTGCGCGACGTGGATGCCCTGCTTGCCGACGGCACCATCTATGGTGGCATGTTGCCCAAGATACGTTGCGCAGTGGAAGCGGTGTTGGGCGGTGTGGGGGCGGCGCATGTGATTGACGGCCGGGTGGAGCACGCTGTGTTGTTGGAACTGTTCACCGACCAAGGTGTGGGCACGCTGATCCGGCGTTGATACGCTTGCCTGTCTGGCCGCGAAAGACCAAACCTCTTCGTTCATCGATGCCGAATATTCACGGTGCGATCACCGCGCCGTCGGCGCCAGGGCGTGGCGCAAGCCCCGTAGCGGCGATTTTGACTCCAATTCCCAGGTTCAGTACGATTCAAGCGCATCGGCGTCGGGGGAGCAGGGCGCTGCTTCGATACAAGCCGTACACAGAGGCGGATAAAACCACAGTCGCGCTGTGACAAAGGCACGTGGCACAAGACACCCGCCACCCCGCCTGTGACCGGCGTTGCGCCGCGGCGCCCCCCGGGGCCGCCGCCTATCAAGACAGCGAGGGGGAATATGAAGCTTGAATTTGACATCAACAGCGCGCCACCCACTCACGAGGAAATTACGGCAGAGCGGGAGCGGGCCCTCAAAGCACTTGAAGACCTCCGCAAAAAAGACATCCGCTATATCGTTGTCGCCGTCGCCATCCTCATCGGCATCGTCTGCTTTCAGCTTTTCGTCACCATCCCGGCCATGCGTGACCCCAAAGCGGAACCCGGTTTCATCGGCGTGGTCACCTTATACACCCCCTACATCATCGGTGCCTTCATTTTCACCGCCCACGCGCTGAACCACAAGTTGATAGAAAAACCCCGCAAAGTGCAGCGCACCCTTCGCGATGCCCTCACAGCAGCCTCGCCTGAGCAATTGGCAGAAACCCTGGGTCGGGAAACGCCGTATGCCGAAATCGCCGCCTATCAACAGCAAGTCGCGGCGCAAGGGAGGGCGCTGGTGCAAGGCGAGTTGGAGATGATGCAGCGGTGGATTGAACAGCGCAGGTCCGCCGAAAGCTGAAACAAAACGCGGTTGGGAGCCTGTCGGATTTAGGGGGATCGGGCGAAAAAGTGGGAGAGTGAGGACAGATTGTCGCGATGTTGAGGCGCAGAGTGGGCGCTATGTAACGAAAAATCGCGGCAATAGGGACTGCTCTCCCGGTTTTGCAGCCGATTCATCCCAAACCCGAAGGCTCTTATTAACCCGGCAATCAAACAGGTCGTCCTGACCTGTTTGATTGCCGCCCGCGAAATACGGGCGCCATTGTGCGAAGTGGCTGGTATTTCGCGGGCTCGCATTGACTTGCGCCAATGGCGGCACATCCCTGTGCCGCGCGACAATCCTAATTGCCGGGTTATTGATGCTTACATAAATACATGACAGATTCATATGGGCAACTCCGCCTGTTCCCAGAAGGCCGCCACCAGGTTGCTGCGGCGCTGCATAGACTTGAGACGGCGCCGTGCAAAATCACTGACTTGATGGAGTGTGTCGGCGCAGAGATTGCCAAGCTCATGGGTCTTGAGATAACCCCACAAGTATTCCACCGGATTCAGCTCGGGCGCATAGGCCGGCAGGAAAGCGAGCTGGATATCGACATCCTCCCGCTCGACGT
>DRLM01000060.1 GCA_011375345.1 Gammaproteobacteria bacterium | reverse complement strand
CCTCGCGATGGGCACCTTTGCCGTTCGGCTAACCGTTCCCCTTGCCGGGCCGGTAGGGGACTTGCACCCCCAAGTCATCCCCTCGCCACCACAGCTCGGGAAATAGCGCCAGTCACGGCGCTACGCGCCATGCCTGGCGCACCACCAAAAAAAAGCGCCCTGGCGGGCGCTGATGCGGGGATTGGGGGAGGGGGAGATTGTTATTTTGATATGACGCTGAAGTTTGCCGTGCCAGGCAAACGCGGCAGGGTCTGGGCGGGGAATTCACCGGTGAGACTGTTGAGAAAGGCCACGATGTCGGCCACTTCGGCATCGCTCAGATCCTTGTTGAGCTGGGTCTTGGCCATCACTCTCACCGCTTCGTCCAGGGTCGGCACGGCGCCGTTGTGAAAGTAGGGGGCGGTGAGGGCGACGTTGCGCCAGGTGGGCACGCGGAACATGTGTTTGTCGGCTTCATCTTTGGTCACCTGGTAGCGGCCCAGGTCTTCGTCGAGGCGGTATTTCCTGACGTAGGCGTTATCGGTGAAGGTGGGGAATTTCTGATAAAACCCTTGCCCCATCGCCAAGGCCGGGCCGGCGAAGTTAACGCCTGTATGGCAGGCGGTGCAGCCTACTTGCTCCACCCGCTTCATCCCCCGCACAGCGGCTTCCGACAGGGCTTTCTTGTCGCCTTTCAGATAGCGGTCAAAGGGACTGTCCGGCGTGATCAGGGTGCGTTCATAGGCGGCGATGGCTTTGGCAAGGTTGTCGTACGTCAAACCGCCCTGGGCGCCGAACACCTGTTCAAACTGCGCCACGTAACCGGGTATGGTGCGCAAACGGTCGATCACCGCCTGTTCCGACGGCATGCCCATCTCGACGGGATTCAAAATCGGGCCCTTGGCCTGGGCTTCCAGGCTGGGCGCGCGACCGTCCCAGAACTGGGCCGTGAGAAAGGCGGCGTTCCATACCGTGGGCGCGCTGCGGCCGCCCATTTGGCCGGCCACGCCCACGGACACGGGACGGTTGTCGGTGCCGCTGGCCATGACGTTGTGGCAGGAATTACAGGATACGGTGCCATCAATGGACAGCCGCGGATCGAAAAAGAGCTGCTTCCCCAGCTCGATTTTGGCTGCTGTCATGGGGTTGTCCGCGGGAATGGGCGGGTGCTCGGGCAGGGTGTCGAAGGCAAAAGCACCGGCGGCAGCACTCAGCAAAGCCGCGGTCACGCCGGTTCTGATCCAGTCTGGAGTTTGCATGGGCGATTCTCCTTGAGTAATTGAAAAAGGCAGTCCAAATTTTAGATTAAATCTAAGATCCGGTCTACCACGCCCTGCGACCCAATAACCACAATAAAAATAAGTTTAACCTATTTCTCCACCTGAAGCCAATCACGGGGTTTGAGAAACACTTCATACAGCCCGGCCTCCGGAGTACCCGGTTCCGGATGCCAGTTGTAGCGCCATTTCACCAGTGGCGGCAGAGACATGAGTATGGATTCGGTGCGGCCACCGGTCTGCAGGCCAAACAAGGTGCCACGGTCATAAACCAGGTTAAATTCCACATAGCGCCCCCGGCGATAGAGCTGGAAATCCCGCTCCCGCTCACCATAGGGCAGGTTTTTGCGGCGCGCCAGGATGGGGCGGTACGCCTGAAGATAGTGATCTCCCACGCTGCGCAGAAAATCGAAGCAGCGGGGAAAACCCCATTCATTGAGATCGTCGAAGAACAGGCCGCCGATGCCCCGGGGTTCGCCACGGTGTTTGAGGAAGAAATAGTCGTCGCACCATTTCTTGTAGCGGGGATAGACCTCCGGGCCAAACGGGTCGCAGGCGGCTTTGGCGGTGCGGTGCCAATGCCCGGCATCCTGCTCGAAACCGTAGTAAGGCGTGAGATCGAAGCCGCCGCCAAACCACCAGATGGGCTCGGCGCCTTCTTTCTCAGCAACAAAAAAGCGCACATTGGCGTGGGAGGTGGGCACGTAGGGATTGCGCGGATGGATGACCAGGGAGACACCCAGGGCCTGGAAATTCCGGCCCGCCAGTTCGGGGCGGTGGGCGGTGGCGGAGGCGGGCATTTGGTCGCCGTAGACATGGGAGAAATTGACCCCGCCCTGCTCCAGCACCGCCCCCTCCGCCAACACCCGGCTGCGCCCGCCTCCCCCCTGGGGCCGATCCCAACGGTCTTCTTGAAAACGGCCACCGCCGTCCTCTTCTTCCAATTCGGCGCAGATGCTGTCCTGCAATGACAGCAAGTATTGTTTGACGGCATCGATATCGGGTGCGGACATGGTTGTGGTTCCTCTCTTTACATGGGTCCAACAGAACCCGTGGTGCAGCAAAATCACCCCGCCCGCACCACCCCCCCGGTGAGCGCGTCACGGATTTCGGTGGGCCGGGTGAGACGACCCGTGGATCCCGGCACAATATAGTCGACTGCGCCGGGAAAATAGCGCCTGACCTGTATGGCATCACGGGCGGGCGGACGGCCGGCGGGATTGGCGCTGGTGGACACCAGTGGTGTGTTGAGCACGCGGCACAGGGCGGCGGCAAGGGGATGGGCCGTGACCCGCACCGCCAAAGTCGGATGACGGCCGCGCAGCCACTTGGGCGCACCGGGCCGGGCGGGCAAGAGCCAGGTCACCGGACCGGGCCAGGTGTGACCAAGCTGTTTTTCCAGCGCCACTGACGGCGGCGCTATCAAAGGCAGCAGTTGTTCGAAGCGGGCGGCAATCACAATCAAACCCTTGTCCGCCGGACGGTGCTTGAGCGCCAGGATGCGCTGCACCGCGCTGGCGTTGTAGGGGTCGCAGCCCAGGCCCCACACCGCTTCGGTGGGATAGGCGATCACGCCGCCACGGGCAACACAGACCGCGGCACGTTTCAGATGCCAGCGGTTCAACGCGTCCCCGCGCGGGAACAGGGGCCGGGGATGCGGCTGACGGCCCCCACCGCGCCACCACCGCCTCCTCCACCGCGCTTGCCGTTTACGCTGAAAAGGCCACGGCTGCCGCCACCTTCCCCACCGCGCCCGCCACCGGAACAATGGCTGCGAAGAACCGGCCACATCAGCAAGTTGCTCGGGGAAAACACCAACACCCGGGGCAGGAACACGGCATTGAAGGCGGCGCCGCCCATCAGCGGGAGCGCACGCATTATTGCCGCCCTCCCCGCTCGCCCTCCACCGCCGCCAAAGCCTGGTGCAGGAACGCTGTCCACACTGCATCGGGCTCCCACACGGTTCTGATATCGGCCAGGATCCCGCTTTTGGCTCGACCCTCATGACGAAAACGGTACAAGGCCACGAATACGGACGCGCGCATGTTCCTGGCGCAGTGAACAAAGCGCCGATGCTGCCTGTGTTCGTTCATCGCTGCAAAAAAGACGTGTAGGTCAGCCGCAGTGGGCCGGGTCCAGATCACGGGAATGTGCACATAGGCCATGCCCAGGGCGGTCACCGTTGCCGGCTCATCGGGCAGGGAATATGGAGCGTCGTGCAGGGCGAGATTGATGACGACCCCGTAACCCGCCGCGGCCACGGCACCGAGCTGGGCCACGCTGGGCTGGCCGGCACTGGCAATGCCCGCCGACCACTGCCGCCAGGCGGTGATACCGGCCGGGGCTGTACCGCAGCTCACCGGCCCTGCTCGCGCGCCACCGCCCGATAGCCGATATCGCGGCGGTACAACATGCCGTCCCAGTGGATGCGGCCGACAGCTTCGTAGGCGCGCACCTGGGCCTGCGAGACGCTCTCACCCAAGGCGGTCACGCACAACACCCGGCCGCCGTTGGTGACCACCTGATCCCCTTTCAGGGTGGTGCCCGCGTGAAAGACTTTCACGTTCTCACCCTCAACCCCGTCCAGCCCCTCAATCACATCGCCTTTACGCACCGCTGCGGGATAGCCGGCCGCCGCCAACACCACACCCAGCGCCGCGCGGGAATCCCACTCGGCCTGCAGCGCGTCCAGCCGGCCGTCCAGGGCGGCCTCCACCAGATCCACCAGATCCGACTGCAAACGCATCATGATGGGCTGGGTTTCCGGGTCACCGAAACGGCAGTTGAACTCCAGCACCCTGGGAGTGCCATCGGGGGCGATCATCACCCCCGCGTACAAAAAGCCGGTATAGGGATGGCCCTCGGCGGCCATGCCGCGCACGGTGGGTTCAATGACCTCGTTCATGATGCGGGCGTGAATCCCGGGCGTCACCACGGGCGCCGGAGAATAGGCCCCCATGCCGCCGGTGTTGGGGCCGCGGTCGCCCTCGTCGCGGGCTTTGTGATCCTGGGAGCTGGCCATGGGGAGAATATGCGTGCCATCGGCCATGACGATGAAACTGGCTTCCTCACCCTGCAAAAACTCTTCGATCACCACCCGGTGCCCGGCCTCACCGAAGGCATTGCCCGCCAGCATGTCGCGCACGGCCGCCTCAGCCTCCGCCAGGGTCCGGGCCAGAATCACCCCCTTGCCCGCCGCCAGCCCGTCGGCCTTGACCACGATGGGCGCACCCCGGTCACGCAAACAGGCCAGGGCCGGCCCGACCTCGGTGAACACGCCGTAGGCGGCCGTGGGAATGTTGTGGCGCGCCAGAAAATCCTTGGTGAAGGCCTTGGAGCCTTCCAGTCGGGCCGCACCTTGGGTGGGCCCGAAACAACGCAGTCCCGCCGCCGCGAAGGCATCCACCACCCCGGCCACCAGGGGCGCCTCGGGACCGACAAGGGTCAGGTCCACGCCCTGGCCGCGGGCGAAAGCCACCAGCTCTCCCGTCGCACCGGCGGCGATGGGAACGTTTTCCAGCTTGGGCTCGCGCGCGGTGCCGGCATTGCCGGGGGCCACGAACACCTGGGCGACGCGGGGCGATTGGGCCACCTTCCACGCCAGGGCATGTTCGCGCCCGCCGCCGCCGATGATGAGTACTTTCATGGCATCCTTTGATTCTGAGTACCGTTGAAACGGGGGCACAGGATACCCCAAGGCAGGGTGATACCCAAGATAAGCATTAGCGCTTACTTATGCAGGCCACGCGCCTGCCCCGGCAGTGCCGGAAAATGTGACCCGCATCACAGTATTCCCGCCCTGCCCCCTCTTCAAACTCAATCCACCTCGTCGATACCCCCAGTGGCTTGCACGGAAGAACTCGCCTGAGGGAGGGGCACGAATTTACACCGACCATCGTAGGACGCCACGTCCCGCGCCCACAGCGGACGTCACGCCCGAAGAGAGGAGATTTCAGCGCAATGAACAAAAAACTACTTTCCGTCGCCATCGCCGCGGCCCTGGGACTTGCCGGCTGCGGCGGCGGCAGCAGCACCAGCTCTACCAACGACACCAGCCAAAACGACAGCAGCAACAACACCCAGCAGAACGACGACGGCGAAATCATTTCCGCCCTGTCGGAAGGCTTTGCGCTGCCCACTGAATTGTCTGCGGTGCCGGCCGACAGCGACAACAGCGCCCAGGCCGCCCTGGCTGCCGGCCTTGGTCCGCGCCTGCGTGCCCTGTCCCGCGCCGTGGCGGTGGACGAACTGCCGGCGGACTCCGACTACGCCAAGGCCCAACCCAAGAAATACATCGAAGAGCGCGCCCTGGAGCAGTTTGAGGTCATCGAGCAGGTGCTCAACGCTGTGGGCCAGACCCACTATGCCGACGCCGGCAACGTCAACGAAGGCCCCTACACCGCCATGGTGACCTGGGTGGACGACCAGGACGGCCGCCAGGTGAAAACCCTGCAACCCTGGGTGGTGGACTCGCGCATGATTGTCATTGACGGCCAGGACGTGAACCGGGTGCTGGCCTGGATCGAAGAACCCAGCGAAGAAGTGCCCGGCACCACCGAACTGATCAAGGCCGAGTTCAAGATCTACAAAGCCGCCACCGTGGCCGCTGACGGCGCCTTCATTGATTATGGCGACTGGGATTTGAATGTGTCCTTCGGCGAAGACAGCAGCGGCACCGTCACCGACTACTTTGCCGCCACCTCCCGGGTAAGCGACGGCGTCACCACCATCAAGATTCACGAAAGCTTCCCCGACGGCCCCCCCGGCGCCGGTGGCGAGGCCGCGACCTATGAACTCAAGGGCATTCTGGTGCGCTCCGCCACCAGCGGCTACGGCAAAGTGGCCTTCCCCGACTGGGAGTCCTGCTTTGGCCCCGACGCCGGCGCCGACTGCACGCCCGACACCAAAGAAGTGGCCTACGCCTACAATGCCGCCTTCCTCGGCGTGGACGACGACCCGGCCACCGAGGGCGCCGTTTACAAAGACCGCGACCCCGCCAACGCCGTGGAATTCACCCACCGTTACGGCCTGTTCTACGCCAATGCCGACAGCGACAACAGCATCGGCGCCGGCGACAATGTGGAACGGCACAAGGCCTTTGGCTTCCCCATCCGTTACACCGACGACCACGGCCTGACCCGTTATGCCTACTACGGTGCCTGGCAGGGCCGCCATGAAATCTGGGGCGGCGAGCGGGACGGCGTGGCCGCCGGCACGGAAGTCACCCGCGACGACCGCGGTCCCAATCAGACCGCCGAAACCTACACCGTGTCCGACAAATTCAACGGCACCCTCACCAAGCGCACCCTGGTGGACGGCAGCCTGTCTGACATCCAGGGCATCGTGGTGGAAACCTGGATCAACAAACACTGGGATCTGATGTGGGACCAAAGCGCCAACAACGGCGACGGCGCCTGGATGTATTGCGACGGCTGGACTG
>DRLM01000059.1 GCA_011375345.1 Gammaproteobacteria bacterium | reverse complement strand
TCCTGGACCGGGCGGCGCTGCTGGATGCCATTTTGGCGGCGCAGCGCCGGCGCGACCGCCTGCCGGTGACGGGAGTCAACTGGTACGACGCCTACAGCTATTGCCAGTGGGCCGGCAAACGTCTCCCCACCGAGCAGGAATGGGAAAAAGCCGCCCGCGGCCCGGACGGGCTGGAATACCCCTGGGGCCATGACTGGCAGCCGGAGAACGCCAATACCGGTGACGACGGTGAGGGGGACGATTACTTAAAACCCGTGGGTGCCAACCCCGCCGACCGCAGCCCCTACGGCGTATACGACATGGCCGGCAACGTGTCGGAATGGGTGCAGGACTGGTACCAGGCCTATCCCGGGGCCGATTACCGGCATCCGGCCTACGGTGAGATTCACAAAGTGGTGCGCGGCGGCGGTGCCGGGGTGGGGCATTATGCGCTCAGCGCCTTTTTCCGCGGCGCCCGCCGGGCCCACGCCGACCCCACGGCGGCGGGTACCGATGTGGGCTTTCGCTGCGCCATGGACATTCCCCGGTGAACGATGCCGCCGCCCGGCTGCCCGCCGCCGCCATAGCCTATGCCCGGCGCTATCCCTTCGCCATTCCCCGCGCCAGTTATCTTTATGCCGATGGTGCCGCCCTCCCCCTGCTTGTGGCAGAGGGCACCTCCTGCCGGGACTACCGGGTGCAGGCGGCGGACGGCGAGCGACCGCTGGCTGCGGTGCTGGCGGCGGCGGGCCTGGACTGCGATGCTGTATTCGCCGATCGCGTGGCGGTTTTGTCCCTGGGCTCCAATGCCGCGCCGGAACAGCTCCGGCGCAAATACGCCGGGCTGCCGCCGCCGGTGATGGTGCCGGTGATCCGTGCCACCTTGTCCGGTTTCGACGTGGTCTACTCCGCCCACATCACCCGCTACGGCAGCATCCCCGCCGCCTTGCAGGCCGCGCCGGCCACGGCGGTGGAGATTTTCGTCAACCTGCTCAGCACCGAGCAACTGGCGGTGATGCACCGCTCCGAGAGCCTGGGGCAGAACTATGCCTTCAGCCGCCTCCGGGGGATCGAGCTGCGCCTGGATGGGGGGCGGGACTTGGCCGAGGCTTGCTTTTACCGCAGCCGCTGGGGCCTGCTGGACCTGGGTGAGGGGCCGCTGGCCCTGGCCGCCATCGTCGCCCGCGGACGGCGTTTCCCGGCGCTTTCGGAAGGGGAGGTGCTGGTCCGGGTGCGGGACCGCCTGGCGCCCGGGCTGGAACTGGATGAGTTTATCGCCCAGAACATCATTGACCCCGACCTGCGCCTGGCGCGCATCCGCCAGTTGAGCGCCGCGGCCCGCGCCCCCGCCTTCGACTATGAGGATCTCGAAGGATGAGCGGGGAGCCGGCACCGGCTTTGTCCCTGGGGCCTACCGCCGATGCGCACCGCAAGGACGCCCATGACGATTACATCATCGCCGTTCACCCCACCCTGGCCCTGGAAAAAGGCTTGCGTGACTATGCCGTGGTCACCCGGAAGCTGGCGGAGGGGCCTGAGCTGCGGGCCTATGGCCGGGTACGGCTGGACCGGAATCTGGCCAAAAGGGAACTGCGCCTGGACCAGACTTTACGCAATGCCCTGGGCATTCCCTATGAAATTGAAGCAGGCGAGCGCCATCCTGAGCTGGATCTCTTTCCCCTGACCCTGGGTTTGGGGCAGACTCTGTTGGAGTGGTTCACCCGGGTGCTGGGACGGCGTTATTTGTTTTTGCGGGTGGCCAAGCTGGACCCGCCCGACATTGAGAAAAACATCTGCCGCGTGCCCCTCGATGCCCTGTGTCTGCTGGGTACCGCCGCGGGCAAGCGGGTGGTGCTGGTCTCCTGCCTGCCCGCGGACGATGGCCGCTCGTACCGCTTGCACAACATGGCCATCAAGGCTTTTGAACTCAGCGACAAGATGGTGCAGAACCGGGTGGACCTGCAGCAGGAGGACTGGGGCGCCCGGTACGTGAACGCCGCCAAGCTGCTCGGGGTGGAGCCCGACATCGCCAGCGTCTATCTGGACGCCCACGCCCGCAACCGCCTGCAGTTGGAAGCGGGCCAGGCTGTGAAAGTGCGGCGGGATTTTCCCGATCTGTTTTGGGCGGAGGCCGTGGAGATCGGCATTTTGTTTTTTGTCTCCCTCTTCGCCCTGGGCGAGGTGCTGCCTGAGTTGTTCGGCTGGAGGCGCGCCGCCATCGTGCCCCTGGCGGCCATCTTGTCCGTGTTGTTTCTGCTGGTGCGGATCCGCGCGCGGGTGAAGTAAACCGGCGGTTACCGGGGCGGCACAAATTCCTTGGGCGGCGCCGAACCTCCGCCGAAGAAAAACTTCTCCATCTCCTGTTCCAGAAACTCCCGCGCCTTGGGGTCGATGGGGGTGAGGCGGTATTCGTTGATGAGCATGGTCTGCTGGCGCAGCCACATCTGCCAGGCTTCCTTGGATACGTTGTCGAAAATGCGCCGCCCCAGCTCACCGGGATAAGGCGGGGCGGCCAGGCCCTCGGCGTCCTTGTCCAGTCTGACGCAGTGCACAGTGCGTGTCATGGCGGTCCTTTCTTGGTAACAGATTGAAAACGTTGCAGAAGGGTTTGTACCGGGGCAGCCAGGCCCAGGGCCTGTGACTGGCCGGGATTGTACCAGAGGGCCGGCGGGCCCTCCATGACGCCGCGGCATTGGCCGGCACGGGCCCGGCTGGGGTGGATGTCCAGGTGATAGTGGCTGAAACTGTGGCGCACAAGCGGCCAGTTTTCCAGCACCTCGATGTCCAGTCCCAGTTCCTGCCGGCACCAGCGTGCGGGCGCCGTCTCCAGGGGGCATTCCGGCAGGCCCCACAGCCCACCCCATAAACCGGCCGGGGGGCGTTTGAGGAGCAACACGGCGCCCGCGGCGTTTTCAATGAGCAGCATGCGGGTACTGCGCCGGGGCAGCTGGCGGCGCGGTTTGGGGCCGGGATGGTCCGCCACCCGGCCGGCGCGGCGGGCGGCACAATCGCTGCCGAAAGGGCAGCGATCGCAGCGCGGCCGGCGGCGGGTGCAGACCGTGGCGCCCAGGTCCATGATGGCCTGGGTGTAGTGGGCGGCGCGGTGCGGGGGCGTGTGGGCCTCGGCGTATGCCCACAACCGCTGCTCCACCTCGCGCCGTCCCGGCCAGCCTGCCACGGCGTGGTAACGGCTGAGCACCCGTTTCACATTGCCGTCCAAAATGGCCAGCGGCTGGTCCATGGCCAAGGCCAGAATCGCCGCCGCGGTAGAACGCCCGATGCCGGGCAGGGTCATGAGTTCGGCCTGGGTGCGCGGCAGCTCACCACCCCAGCGCTGTTGTATCTGCCGCGCCGCGGCCGACAGGTTGCGGGCCCGGGCGTAATAGCCCAGGCCGCTCCACCGGTGCAGCACCTCATCCAGCGCCGCGTCAGCCAGCTCGGCCACGGTGGGAAAGCGGGCCATGAAGCGGGTATAGTAGGGAATGACCGTCGCCACCTGGGTCTGCTGCAGCATAATCTCTGACACCCACACCCGGTAGGGCGTGGGCTCGCGCTGCCAGGGGAGGTCTTTGCGGCCGTGCCGGTCCCACCACTTGAGCAGGCGGCGGCTGAAAGCAGAACGCTGTGTCATGGCCGGGGGCGGGCCTCGCCGCTCAGCCTGGTTGTCACGGGAACAAACCTTTGAGTTTGCCTTTGAGTTCTTCTTCCAGCTTTTCTTTGGCCTTGGCCTTTTTCGCTTCCAGGCGGGCACGGACCTTGGCTTTTTCTGCCTCGGCTTTGCGTTTCAGCTCTTCTTCCAGTTTTTGTTTCCGGCGGCCGAGGCGGGCTTTGGCCGCGCGCTTCAATGCCTCGTCCAAGTCGATGGTGGTTTGGAGTTCAGTGTATGTGCCGCGCACATTGACGGGGATGGCGATACCTGCGAACTGACCCATCTGTTTTTCGAACTGACCTTTGGGTGTGGCCTCCAGGCGCAGATCCACTTGTTCAGTGAGGAGGTTGACGTTGCCCTGGCCCAGCACGTGCAATTGGGCAGAGTCCAGCGTCAGATCGCCGGTGGAGGCCACGCCGTTTTTTATCCGGGCGGTGAGGCCCAGGCGACGGAACAGGGTCTGATCCAGCTCACCGCTGTTGCCAAGGGCGCGTTGCAGGCTTGGGGCGTATTCCGCTTTGATGGCTTTCGCCAGGTTGAGGCCGCGGATGCCGCCCTGGGTGACATTGACCACTGCCGTGCCGTTCAGACTGCGCAGCGCGGCGTCCGGGTCCAGGCCGCGGGCGCTCAGGGTGACGGTGAGGTCGCCCAGGCCGCTCACCAGTTCTTCCCTCAGCAGGTCCCGGGTGAGGGGACCGGCCTGCACCATTTCCAGGCGTTCGTTCATTTTGATCACGGGGGCATCACCGCGCACGTCCAGGGCGAGATCGCCCTGATAGCGGCCACCGTAGAGCTTTGCGCCCAGCGGCTGCAGGAGGAGGACGCCGTCCCTGGCCTGAAGCCGGGCCTGGATGTCCTGCAGGTGCAGCTTGGCGATTTTGAGTCGGCCGACGGCCAGGCGGCCCTCGATATCCAGCGCCCGCAGCGTCTCCAGGGGCAGCGCCGCCGCCCCGGCGGCCCCGGCGCCGGCGGGGGTGGCGGCCACGGGAGAGTCGCCGGGTGGCGGCAGATAGCGGTCGGCGTCGATGCCGTCGAGCTTCAAATTGAAGCGGACGGCGGGGTGGGCGAAATTGCTCACGCCGGCCGTGCCTGTGAGGGTGCTGTCGTCGAGCGTTGCGGTCAGCGCGGTGAGCCTGGCCTGCGTCTCGTCAACGGCGAAGGCGAGGCGGGCGCCCACCGCGCCGAGGGCCTGGGGATCGGCAGTGTCCAGGGCTTCACCCCTCAATTTTTTCAGCACGGTTCGCGCGTTGAAGGGAGGCAGGGTCAGTTCCCCCGTGACGGAGGGTGCACTGAGGATGTGGACGGCACGGAGCCGGCCCTGGGCCTGTATCCCCAGGGTGTTCAGATCCAGCCCCCTCACCACCGCGGTTTCCGCGGCCAGGTCCAGGTCGAGGTCCGCGGCCAGGGTGGCCGTGACCCGGCCTTCGGGCAGCTCCGGACCGGTCAGGGTGGTGCTCAGGCTGAGGGAGTGGAGGCGATGGCGTTGGGTTTCCAGATCCAAATCGGCGGCGCCGGTGAGGACCAGCGCCACTTCCGGTGCGGGCAGGGCTTCGCCCTGGAGCTGTGTGTTCAGGCGAAGCTGTTGCAGTTTGATCCGGGTGAAAGCCAGATCAAAGTCAAGCTCGCCGGCCAGCTCCAAGCGGCCGCGCCGCGGTGGCGCCGCGGTGGCAAAAGCGGTGCTCAGGCTGACGACCACCGGCTGACCGGGAATGATGGCGCCGGATTTGAGATTGAACTGGCCGAGCTGAACATGCTGGCCGGTGCTTTGGTCGTCCCAGCGCAGCTGGGCGTTTTCCACCGCCACGCCGCCGATGGCCAGGGCCGCCAGGGCCGGTAGCGGTGCGCTGGGGACTGCGGCTTTGGCGCCGGCTGTGGCGGGCGCGGCGGGACCGCCCAGGTCGTCCCAATTGCTGCGGCCGTCGGCATGGCGGCTCAGATTCAGGCGCAAATCCTTCAGGCTCAGCGTGCTGATTTCCACTTCCCGGCTGAGCAGGGGCAGCAGGCGCACCTTCACCACCGCACCCCCCACTTCGGCAAAGGGCTCGGGGCCGAAGCCGGGGGCGTTGGCCAGGCTCACCCCACCCAGTTCCACCCCCAGCCAGGGGAAGAGGGACAATGTGATATCGCCGTGGAAACTCAGCTCCCGGCCGGTGGCGTCTTTGACCGCCTGGCTGATGTCTTCCTTGAAGTCGTTGGGGTTCACCACCAGGGGCAGGACAACCAGCAGGGCCGCCACAATCAGCAGCGCGATACCGCTCAGCCAGACCAGGAATTTCAGCAGACGTTTCATGATGTGGGCCTCCCGCCCCTCGAACTGTCCCGCCGACCCCATGGCCGCCGGGGGACGATAATGCCTATGCTATGCTAGCCTATTCTTTTGGCACTGGTATGTTAAAACTTGTGCAATCCGGTTTAGTGGGGAGGGATCATGGCATCCGTGGAACAACAAGCTGTTGCATTAAGGAGTGGTGAGGCCTCGGGCGACGGTGTCCTGGAAACCCGAGTGTTCACCCAGCAAGACCGCATGCGGCGCGCCGCCCAGGTGTGGGGACTGTCCTGGTTGTTGGCTGTTGTGACGGTTTTTATTCCCATTGCTCATTTCGTGCTGGTGCCCGGTTTTCTGATCGCCGGTCCGGCGTGGGCCTACATGCGCTATCGCGTGGAACGGATCAATGAAAAAGTGAGCGGCACCTGTCCCGCCCACAGCGGGGAGATCACCGTGAACATGGAAGGCGCGGATGTCCTGCCCTTCAACACCTATTGTCCGGAATGTCAGGCGCCCCTGGTCATTGAGGAGCACAGCGGAACGCCGGCCGGGGCGGATGAACCTGCGGCGCAGGGTTCCGCCGCGGCCGAGTAGGCGGAGTTGGAGGATCTTTCCGTCATGCGCGCCGTGTTTGGACTGATGATTCTTGGTGTGTTGGTGGTGTCCGGGGTGATCGCCGGCGGCCTGGCTCTTTATCTGATGGGTTTTATCGGGCAGTGAGTGATCGGGCACTTTGCTTTCTGATGAGGGAAATCTATGAGTGATTATTGCGTCATCGCCGTGGACGGCAGCCGCGCGCGTTTTTTTACCCTGGTGCCAGCAGCGCAACCGGAGGTGGAATCAGGCCCTAATCTGGTGGAAGACAGCGAGGCCCTGATCAACACCGAAACCGATATGTCGGGCAAGGAAAAATGGTCAGACATGAAGACGGGCCGCAATATGTCCAATGGCGGGCAGGCCCACGGTTATGACGATCATCGCGATCAACACGATGACGAATTCAAGCGCCGGTTCGCCAAACAGGTGGCGGGGGAAGCCGTGCGCTTTGCCCAGGCGCACAATGCCAGACACCTGGTTATCGCCGCAGAAAAACGCATGTTGGGTTTCTTGCGCGAGACCTTGAAATGCCCGCCCAAGGCCGGCTTCACTGTTTCCGAGCTGGCCAAGGATGTAAGCTGGTTGTCGCCGCACGACATCCACGCGTTGCTCGCCAAAGACAACTTGCTGCCGCCCCGGCGGGCGCCGCGCGGCTAAACCATCGGCTTCAATCCGCCGTTACACCCGTTTCACCGGCCCCCTCCCCGCGGGTTTCCGCTGCGCGGAGAGGGGCTGCCACCGTCTCCCTCTGCCGCTCGAACCCCTGTGACTTTCCTTGATTCACCATTCTAGGTACCCTTGCCCACACACCTCGGGCGCCCTCCGGGCCACGCTGTTGGGGGTGGGGTTCCAGGAGTGCTGGTCAATGCTCGATCGCGAAAGGACGATGATATGAGACGCTTGGGTTGTTTGAGTTTCATGCTGTGCGCCCTCATGCTCGGCTTCACTACTGTCGCCCACGGGAAAGTCCGGGTGGCGGTGATGGACTTTGAAAACAAAACCCCCCATGGCGGTTGGCGGGTGGGACGCGGCGCTTCGGATATGCTGGCGACAGAGCTGGTGAAAATTGGCAAGTTTGCTGTCATCGAACGGGACAAGCTCGCCTCACTGATGAAAGAACAGGAACTGGGCTTGTCCGGCGCGGTGGATCCCTCCACTGCCGCTGAAATCGGCAAGATCCTCGGAGTGGAATACATCGTCACCGGGGCCGTGACGGAGTACGGCCAGAGCACAGGCGGCGGCGGTGGCGGTGGTGTGTTCGTGGGCAAAAAAGGCTACCACGCGACGGTGGACGTCCGCATTGTGAATGTTCAAACCGCGGAAATTGTTTTTGCCGACAGCGGCTCGGACAGCGCAAGCTCGGTCAGCGTGCGTGTATTTGGCATCGGCGGCGGTGAACGGTTCAACGAGAAAAAAGCCACCGAGGTGATGCGCGGGGCCATTAAAAAACTGGCCGCAAAAGTGTCCGCTGCCAAACTGGATACCCCGGGCGGCGGATCAGCGGTCCGCGTGAGCGAGGGTGACACCGTGGTGGCGGATGTGGAAGACGGCATCGTCACGCTGAACAAGGGCAGCGAGGCGGGCTACAAAACCGGCCAGACGCTTACGGTTTCCCGTCAGAGAAAAGTCATCAAAGACCCCGTCACGGGCAAGGTGCTGAAGGTCAAATACAAAAAGGTGGGCAAGATCAAACTCACCGAAGTGGAGGGTTCCTACGCGGAAGGTGAAATCATCACCGACAGCGGCATCGAAGTCGGCGACGTGGTACGCCCTTGAGATGCCAAGGGAAATACCTGTGACGCCTTGCCTGAGACGCGTAGTGCGGGAAATCCGCACGCCGCGTTCTGTGGGAATGGTGGCAGGTAACTGCCACCGATGAGCCGCTGACGGCGGGAGTGAGCCCGCCTCCTGCTCAATTCAGCAGGAAGGCACTTCGCTGATGCAAGCGCCCTGCCCCTGAGAGGGAGAGGGAACGAAAAATACGGCTCGCGGGGGTGGGCCTGGGCAGCATTGCATTCGCTGTCAACGCTTTCACAGAATCACCAGGTTGTCCCGGTGAATGAGTTCCGGTTCGTCCACGTAGCCCAGCAGGGTTTCGATGTGCTCCGAGGGCTGCCCCATGATTTTGCGGGCTTCGTCGGCGTTATAGTTCACCAGGCCTTTGGCCACCTCCCGGCCGCTGTCGTCTTCGCAGACAACCGGCTCGCCGCGGGAAAAGGCGCCCTTCACGTCCGTTACGCCGACGGGCAGCAAACTTTTTCCCGCGTGCTTAAGGGCGCGCACGGCGCCGGCGTCCAGGGTGAGCCGGCCACGGGCCTGGAGCTGGGCCGCCAGCCACCGTTTGCGGGCGGCCAGGGGACCGTTGGTGGGGCTGAGGAAGGTGCCGACGGGGGTGCCACTGGCGATGTTCATCAGAATCTCAGGCTGGCGGCCGCCGGCGATGCAGGTGGCGGCCCCGGACCGGGCGGCGCGACGGGCGGCCAGCACTTTGGTGAGCATGCCGCCGCGCCCCAGCCGGCCGACGCCGCCACCGGCGGCCATGGCCTCCAGGCCGGGATCATCGGCCGGGGCGCTGTCGATGAACCTGGCGTCGGGGTTGCGGCGGGGATCTTGCTCGTACATGCCGGGCTGGTCGGTGAGGATGACCAGCACGTCCGCCTCGATGAGATTGGCCACCAGCGCCGCCAGGGTATCGTTGTCGCCGAAGCGGATTTCGTCTACGGCCACGGTGTCATTTTCGTTGACCACGGGCACTACGTTCAAACCGAGCAGGGTGCGCAGGGTGCTGCGCGCGTTGAGATAGCGCTGGCGGTGGGCCAGATCCTCATGAGTGAGCAGGATTTGGGCAGTGTGCAGGCCGTGTTCCTGGAAAGCACGCTCGTAAGCCTGTACCAGTCCCATCTGGCCGACGGCGGCGGCCGCCTGCAGTTCGTGCACGGCGTGGGGCCGCCCGGTCCAGCCCAGACGCTGCAGGCCCGCCGCGACGGCGCCGGAGGAGACCAGCACCACATGGATGCCTTGGGTTTTGAGGGCGGCGACCTGCCCGGCCCAGGCCCGGATCAGCGACTGGTTGAGGCCACGGCCGTCGTCCGTGAGCAGGGAGCTGCCCACTTTGACGACCCAGCGTTTGGCCTTGACGATGTCCGCACGGGTTTTCATGGGTCCGCTTGGAAATCCTGTCCGCCTTCCGCAGCCAGCGCGGCTTGTCGTTCCAGACAGGCCATGATGGCGTGGGTCAATGCCCGGGCGCCTTCGCCGGACAGTGCGGAGACTTGAAACACAGGGCCGGTCCAACCCAGCCGCTGGACGATGTCTTCGCAGCGGGCCTGCCGTTCCTCCGGTGGCAGCAGGTCAATTTTGTTCAGCACCAGCCAGCGGGTTTGTTCGGCCAGTTCCGGGCTGAATTTTGCCAGTTCCCGTTCGATCACCTGCACCTGTTCCACCGGGTCGCCTTCGGGCGGGGCGATGTCCACGAGGTGTAAGAGCAAATGGGTGCGGGCCAGGTGCTTCAAAAAGCGGATGCCCAGTCCCGCCCCCTCGGCCGCGCCCTCAATGAGGCCGGGGATGTCGGCAACGACGAAGCTTTGGTGGGGAGCGATGCTGACCACGCCCAGCTTGGGGTAGAGGGTGGTGAAGGGATAGTCCGCCACTTGGGGCCGTGCGGCGGAGACGGCGCGGATGAAGGTGGATTTCCCCGCGTTGGGCGTGCCCAGCAGGCCCACGTCGGCCAAAAGCTTCAGTTCCAGTTTGAGCCGCCGCTCTTCCCCCGGGGTCCCCGGGGTGCAGTGGCGCGGCGCGCGGTTGGTGCTGCTTTTGAAGTGGATATTGCCCAGGCCATGATGGCCGCCTTGCGCCACCAACAAGCGCTGACCCGCTTCCACCAGGTCGCCGATCACTTCACCGGTGTCCAGATCCGAGGCCACCGTGCCCACCGGTACGGGCAGTTCGAGATCGACGCCGGTTTTGCCCGTACGCTGGCGTCCCATGCCGTTTTGGCCCCGCTCGGCGTTGAAGGAGCGGGTGTAGCGGTAATCCACCAGGGTGTTCAAATGGGGGTCGGCGATGAGATACACGCTGCCCCCGTCGCCCCCGTCGCCTCCGTCGGGGCCGCCAAAGGGAATAAATTTTTCCCGCCGGAAACTGGCGCAGCCGTCTCCGCCGTTGCCGGCGCAGACACGGATTTTGACTTCATCGACAAATTTCATGGGGCGAAGGTTACGGGTTTGGAATCAAAAAACCCCGCCAATGGCGGGGCTCTTCGGTCGCGCCAGGACATAGCGTCGTTCAGCCGGCCACCACGCTCACGAAAGTGCGGTTTTTCGGGCCCTTCACTTCAAATTTGACCACGCCGTCGGTTTTGGCGAACAGAGTGTGGTCCCTGCCGCAGCCCACGTTCGTGCCGGGGTGGAAGTGGGTGCCACGCTGGCGGATCAGAATGTTGCCGGCCAGCACTTCCTGCCCGCCGTAGCGCTTGACGCCCAGGCGCTTGGAAACCGAGTCACGACCGTTGCGGCTGCTGCCGCCTGCTTTTTTGTGTGCCATGAGTGCTAGCCCCTGCTTAAGTCTGCGGAAATGCCGGTGATTCTCAGTTCCGTGTAATTCTGGCGGTGTCCCATCTGTTTGCGGGAATGCTTGCGGCGGCGGAACTTGATGATGCGGATTTTATCGCCACGACCGTGGCTTTCCACCGTGGCGGTCACTTTGCCGCCGGCCACCAGGGGAGTGCCGATTTTCACCTCTTCGCCTTCGCCCACCAGCAAAACCTGATCCAGCTCAATGGTGGCGCCCTGGTCGGCCTTCAGGCTTTCCACGCGGATCCTGTCCCCTTCGGAGACCCGGTATTGCTTGCCGCCCGTCTTGATCACTGCGTACATGTGTGTACTCTCCAGCTTTCCCGATCACCGGGAAAGAAAAATAAGCCGATAAAAAGACCGAGGATTTTAGCGATTCGCGCCAGTCACGTCAATAAATGCCAGAGTTTTTCCCTGGGGCCGATTGCATTGCCGGCCTGCCCGGGATAGCATGCGGGGCCTTCCCTTGACGTAACGAATTTTTTCATGGATATCCGTGCGATACATACGTTAATCGCCGACGATATGAGCGCCGTGGACGCGCTCATCAAAAGCCGGCTGTCTTCCGAAGTGGTGCTGATCAACCAGCTTGGTCACTACATCGTAAGCAGCGGCGGCAAGCGCCTGCGGCCGGTGCTGGTGCTGCTCAGCGCGGGTGCCTTCCGTTATACCGGCTCCCATCACCACACCTTGGCGGCCATCGTGGAGTTTATCCACACGGCGACTTTGCTGCACGACGATGTGGTGGACGCCTCGGACAAGCGCCGCGGCCGCGATACCGCCAACGCCATTTGGGGCAATGAAGCTGCCGTACTGGTGGGCGACTTTTTATACTCCCGTGCCTTTCAGATGATGGTGGACGTGGACAGCATGACGGTGATGGAAATCCTCGCCCAGGCCACCAACACCATCGCCGAGGGCGAGGTGATGCAGTTGCTCAACTGCAACGATGCGGACACCACTGAAGAACGCTATTTGCATGTGATCCGCTCCAAAACCGCCAAGCTGTTCGAGGCGGCGGCGGAGTTGGGGGCGGTGATCAGCCGTCGCAGCGATGAGGAACGCCGCGCCATGGCCACCTATGGCATGCATTTGGGCACGGCCTTTCAGTTGGTGGACGACGTGCTGGACTACAGCGCCGACGCCGACACCATGGGCAAGAACATCGGTGACGATTTGGCGGAAGGCAAGCCGACGCTGCCTTTGATTCATGCCATGCGCAGCGGCACGCCGGAGCAGGCGGCCCTGCTTCGCCGCGCCATAGAAAACGGCGGCCGCGACCGGATCAGCGAGGTCACTGCCGCCGTTGAATCAACCGGCGCCATCGCGTACACTGCGCGCTCGGCCCGGGCCGAGGTTGATCTGGCCCTCAGTGCATTGGACGTCATTCCCGCCTCAACATATAAAGACGCCTTGCGCGCGCTGGCCGAGTTCTCGGTCAACCGGGATTACTGATTCGGGGTGTAGCTCAGCCTGGTAGAGCACTGTCTTCGGGAGGCAGGGGCCGGAGGTTCAAATCCTCTCACCCCGACCAACGTTGTCGCCAGGCAACGTTCTTTTGCTTGGGGTGTTCGGTCCCTCCCCTGCGGGCGTTCGCGCCACTGCGGCATGACGCCCGGTTTGGCCTTGCCCGTTCAGCCCTGCCCTTTCGTCTTCGAAATAATCCCACAAAACTCCCCGGGGACTGATGCGGCCAAGGCTCGGCGGAACCCCCTTCCCGTCATATCCCGGGCCTTTCCCGCTCTGGCGCGCGAAAGGCCGGTTCGGGTCCGGCTGCTCTCAAGCTCTGCGCGCCGCCCGCCGATCAAGTCCACACATGGCGGACTTTCCGCCGCCGTGGCCGTGGCTTCAAGGACGCCGCGCTGCCCCAGGCCCTGGTGCGGGGATGTATGGACAAGTTCCAAAACCAAAGCTGGCAACCGCTGGTTCTGCTCAACGTTTACCGTCTGATATTGAGCGGAGCCCTGTTCATCGCCGCCTTGAGCGGCGCCGGTGCGGTATCCGCCGCGGGCCGGAGCGCCACGCTGTTGCTCACGGTGAGCACGGCCTATGTTCTGCTGAGTCTGTTGTGGACGCTCACCTTGCGGCAGCGGCGCCCGGCGTTTTCCGTTCAGTTGTTCCTTCAGCTTTTGGTGGACGTGGCCGCCATCACGCTGCTGGTCTACGCCGCCGATGGCGTGCGCAGCGGCCTGGGGCTGCTGCTGGTGGCCTCCCTGGCCGGCGGCGGCATATTGATGAGCGCCCGCCTGGCGGTGTTGTTTGCTGCCATCGCGGCGCTTGCGGTGCTGGGGGTGGAGTCTTGGTTGTGGCTGAAAACCGATCACGCGGCGGATTACACCCACGCCGGCCTGCTGGGCACCATGTACTTCGCCGCCGCCTACCTGGCCCATGTGCTGGCCCGCCGCGCCCGCGAAAGCGAAGCCCTGGCAGCCCAGCGGGGGGTGGATCTGGCCAATATGCAGCAGCTCACCGAGTACATCATCCAGCGCATGCAGACGGGCATTGTGGTGGTGGACGCGGAGGGCAACGTGCGGCTGGTGAACGAATCCGCCTGGCATCTGCTCGGTGGGGAGGGCCGGAGCATCCCGCAGACTCTGGCCAGCCTGTCTCCCGCATTGGAGGAACGTTTGCACCTGTGGCAACGCAGCAGAGACGACGAGCCGTGTTTTTTCCGCCACGATCCTGCCGGCCCCGAAATCATGCCGCGTTTTGCCAGTATCGGCCCCGCAGGCAGCCTGATTTTCCTGGAAGACACCGCCGCCACCGCCCAACAGGCCCAGCAGCTCAAGCTGGCCTCTCTGGGCCGCCTGACTGCCAGCATCGCCCACGAGATCCGCAATCCCCTGGGGGCCATCAGCCATGCGGGACAGTTGCTGGCCGAGTCCACCGGCCTGGCTGCGGACGACCAGCGCCTGACCGAAATCATTTGCGACCACTCCCAGCGCATGAACGCCATCATTGAAAACATATTGCAACTCAGCCGCCGCAGCCGCGCGCGGCCGGAGGATTTTGCCCTGCGGCCCTGGCTGGAACGGTTTGTGGCGGACTTCTGTGTGGCGCAGGGCATCGGGACGGAGGCGATCGCACTGGACATTGACCCTCCCCATGCCGAGGTGCGCATAGACGCCACCCAATTACACCAGATTGCCTGGAATCTTTGCAGCAACGGCTTGCGCTACAGCCCGGCCGACGCCGCGGGACCGCGGCTGGTGCTGCGCGGCGGTCAAAGCGGCGAGCACCCCAACCCGTTTTTGGATGTACTGGACCGCGGACCGGGGGTGCCGGAGGACGACGTGGAGCACTTGTTCGAACCGTTTTTCACCACCGGCAGCGGTGGCACGGGGCTGGGCCTGTATATTGCCCGGGAGTTATGCGAGGCCAATCAGGCCCGGCTGGCCTATCTGCCCGTCCCGGGAGGTGGCAGTTGTTTTCGCATTACGTTCGCCGACCCCAGGCGGAGGCAGGTGGCATGACAGAGCTGGGCGCAAGGGCCCTGGTGGTGGACGACGAGCCGGACATCCGCGAGCTCATCGGACTGACGCTGGGCCGCATGGGGGTGACGTGCAAAAGTGCCGCCAATCTGGCCGAGGCCCGCTCCTGCCTGCGAGCCCAGGCCTTTGATCTTTGTTTGACGGACATGCGTCTGCCTGACGGCACCGGCATCGAGCTGGTGGAGCATATTCAGGTTCACTGCCCCCGCACCCCGGTGGCGGTGATCACCGCCCACGGCAATATGGAATCCGCCATTCAGTCTTTGAAAGCGGGCGCCTTCGATTTTGTCTCCAAGCCGGTGGAACTGCAGCTGTTGCGGCGCTTGGTGCACGGGGCCCTGAAGCTGTCCCTCCCCGGGCCGGCGGCTGCGCCGACGGCGGGCCAGCAGCTCCTGGGCGAGTCCGCCGCCATCAGGAAAATCCGCGCCATGATCGAAAAACTGGCGCGCAGCCAGGCGCCAGTGTATATCAGCGGCGAGTCCGGCGTGGGCAAGGAGCTGGTGGCCCAGCTCATCCACGAGCGCGGGCCGCGGGCGGACCGGGCCTTTGTGCCGGTGAACTGTGGCGCCATCCCCGGTGAATTGATGGAAAGCGAATTCTTTGGCCACAAAAAGGGCAGTTTCACCGGCGCCCACGCGGACAAAGAGGGCCTGTTCCAGGCTGCTGACGGCGGCACCCTGTTTCTGGATGAGGTGGCCGATCTGCCCCTGGCCATGCAGGTCAAGCTGCTGCGCGCCATCCAGGAAAAATCCGTGCGGCCCATTGGCGCGCAGAAGGAAATCCCCGTGGATGTGCGCATTCTTTGCGCCACCCATAAAAACCTGGCTGCCCTGGTGGACAGCGGCGAGTTCCGCCAGGATCTCTATTACCGGCTCAACGTCATTGAACTCAGGGTGCCCGGTCTGCGCGAGCGGCCTGGCGATATCCCCCTGCTGGCGCGGCATTTTCTGGGACAGGCGGCCATCGCGGGCGACATGCCCGTGCCCCAGCTCAGCGACGCTGCCCTGGCCGCCCTGGAGCGCTATCCCTTTCCCGGTAACGTCAGGGAACTGGAGAATATTCTCGAGCGCGCCATCACCCTGTGCGAAAGCCACACCATCCAGGCCGAAGACTTGAAACTGCGCGGGGAGGACGTTGCTCCCGGCAACAAGTCGTCACCTATCCCGGACATGCTGGAGGACAACGAGCCCATGGCACTGGAACCCTACCTGGATTCGGTGGAAAAGCGGGCCATCACCCGGGCCCTGGAAAAGACCCGCTACAACAAAACCGCGGCGGCCAAGCTGTTGGGGCTGTCCTTCCGGGCCCTGCGCTACCGGCTCAAGAAGCTCGGATTGGACTAGCTGCAACTGTCGGGTTTCGGGTGCCTTGAGGCGCACCCCTGGCGACCCGGAAGAAAAAATTGTGTCAAATGTCCCCATTCCCCTTGCAGTTTAAGGCCAAATGGGGTGACAATTTTGGTCACTAAGTGTCAGCGCGCGGCACTTGCGCGCGACTGCCAAGGACAGGACCAGCGAGTCGAGTTTGAAAGAGCGGCCGAGAGAGCCGTCGCGAAATGTGATGGATGTCACAAATTCGCGGGTTTTTCAGGGTGGCAAAGCAGAATCGGCAACAGCAGGGACGGGCTGGCATGCATTCTGCTTTTTCGGTCAGCACGGCGGATACGGCTTCCCGTCCTGCCAGCAGGAGCGACCCGGCACGGAGACCGCCAACGACGGGCAAGACTGGACGCTTACAAGATTTGACACCACTGAACAACCACTGGAGAGACCCGAGATGAACAAGCAGCAAGGTTTTACACTGATCGAACTGATGATCGTCGTCGCCATCATCGGCATTTTGGCGGCCATTGCCATTCCCGCTTACCAGGACTACACCGCCCGCGCGCAGGTGTCTGAAGGCATCACCCTGGCGGAGGGCTTGAAGTCCACCATTGCCGAAGTGTATGCGGACTCGGGCACGTTCACTGGTGTATCCAGCGGTTCCAAGGGTCTGCCCGCCGCTACCGACGTCAAAGGCAACTATGTGAGCCAGGTCGCCGTGGCGGACGGGAAAATCACTGTCACCATGAAGAGTTCTGGCGTAGCCTCGGTAGTTGCCGGCAAGACTTTCACGCTCAGCCCCACCGCCGGCACCGGCTCGGTGACCTGGACTTGCGCCAAAGACAGTATCGACGACAAATATCTGCCCTCCAACTGCCGCAGCTAAGCAATACAGGCTCCGCTGCCAGGCCCGCTTCGCGCGGGCCTGATCTTTTTGCGGTGTGGCCGTGCCGGGTGAATCCCATGACGGTGTCAACAAGCTCCGGTTCACCCCGCCTTATCTCCCTCCGTTGTCCTTGCCATCGCCGGGGCAAGCCTGATCGCGGCATGAACCTCGCGCCACCCAACGGTTTTTCTCTCTCGTCGTGAAGCGCTTTCCAATCCCATTTCTTGCTGCCGCGCTGACATTGGCGGCACTGGCGCTGGCGGTATATTGGCCGGGCCTGGGTGGCCCTTTCCTGTTTGATGATTATTCCAGTCTCGCCAGGCTGGGTGAGGTGGGCGGTGTCCACGACTGGAACACCTTCCGCCAATATGTCTTGGGGGGCGTCGGCGGGCCCGGCGGCCGTCCCCTGGCCTTGCTGAGTTTCTTGATCAACGACACGGGATGGCCCTCGGACCCCTGGTCGTTCAAGTACACCAATGTGCTGTTTCATCTCCTCAACGGTGTGCTGCTGTTCGCGCTGTCCCATCGCCTGTTGCGCGATTTTCTCGGGCAAAAGCCGCGCGAGGCCGCCTGGGCCGCATTGTTGGCCAGCGCGTTGTGGCTGCTGCATCCTTTGCTGGTATCCACCACCCTTTATGTCGTGCAGCGCATGGCAATTCTGTCGGCCACCTTTGTGCTGCTCGGCCTCCACGGCTATTTGCACGGGCGGTCGTGGCTGGAACGGCGGCCGGTCCGTGCCTACCTGGGTATGGGGGCCAGCGTGGTGTCGGGTACGGCCTTGGCCGTGCTCTGCAAGGAAAACGGCGCGTTATTGCCGGCATTGATCCTGGTGCTGGAATTCACCCTCTTGAGCGCCGCCTCCGGAACGCGTCCCTCTTGGCGTTTTATCGGCCTCTTCCTGGGGCTTCCCGGCCTGGTGATTTTGGCCTATCTGGTGTATGTGGCGGTGACCGGCAGCGGCTATCAGGTGCGCGACTTCGGCCCGCTGGAGCGTTTGCTGACCCAGGGCCGGGTGCTGTTCGACTATCTGTACCACTGGTTTGTGCCCTGGCTGCCGGCGCGGGGTTTGTTCAATGAAAACTATGTGGTGTCCACGGGCTGGTTTTCCCCTGCCACTACATTGCCTGCCGCCCTGGGAATCGCGGCCTTGCTGGCGGGCGCGGTGAGCCTGTCCCGCCGCTGGCCCTTGCTGAGCGGGGGGGTTTTGTTCTTCTTAGTGGGTCATGCTTTGGAATCTACCACTTTGGGTCTGGAGATCTATTTTGAACACCGCAACTACCTGCCCGCCATGTTGTTGTGGCTGCCGCTTGCCGCCGGCCTGGTGCGCCTGGTCTGCGCACGTAAAGCGGCTGCCGCGCTGCCTGTGGCGCTGGTGGCCCTGGTGGCGGTCAACACGGCCGCCAGGGCCCAGATTTGGGGGGATGAAGTGCGCCTGGCTTTGCACTGGGCCGGGCAGAACCCCACTTCCCAGCGTGCCCAGCGGGTGGCGGCCTACAGCCTGGAACAGGCGGGGCGGCCGGATCTGGCTCTGGCGACGCTGGCCCTGGCCATGGACCACTTGCCCGCCAACATCCCCATACGCCTGCACTGGCTGGTACTCAAGTGCAGCTACGACACGGTGACGCCGGATGATATCCAGGCCAGCTTGCGGGTGCTGGAGACCGCTCCTTATGACTTCCGAACCTTCGAGTTGCTGAAGACAGTACTCGATGTGGCGCCCGGTTCCGCCTGCCGTGGCCTGGACGGCGGTTTTTCTCATGCCATGCTGGCGGCGCTGGCCCGGAATCCGGCGGCGCAAAGCAAGCTGGCGGCGCAGCGCCAGCTGACTCATCTGCGCGGCTATTTGTTCGCGGCCGGGGGGGATGGCGGGAGGGCACTGCAAGCCTTTACCGCCAATCAGGCGCTGAAGCCGGAGTTGGATACCGGTCTATCCCAGGTCGCCATTTTGGCCAGCCGGGGATTTTACCGCGAGGCCCTGCTTCATCTGGAAGCAGTGCGTCGGAACGCGCCGCCACCGGAGAAGTTCCGCAAGCGCCTGGCCAGTCTCGATTACGCCGCCGAGTTTGAGCGGCTGGAACGCCAGTTGCGGGAGGATCTTGCCCGTCAAGAAAACGCACAGGGGACCGAATTAAAATAACTGACGGCTTAGCAGGATGTTCAATGCCCGGCGCCGTTGAACATGACGGTGCCTCCCTGCACCGTCCACAGCTTGTCGGGAAACCCTGTTTTTCAAAAAGCTGTTAAGGCCACCGTGTAGATTTGATTGCGCCCCCCGTGGCTGGCGAAGGACATGCTCAGCATTATCATTCCTGCCAAAAACGAACAGGCCGGTCTTGCCGGATTGCTGCCCAGGCTTGAGTTGCTGTACCCCGAGGCGGAAATCATCGTCGTTGATGACGGTTCGACCGACGGCACTGCGGCGGTTTGCGCGAACCACGGCGTCACACGATGCTCCCACCCCTACAGCCTGGGCAATGGCGCGGCCGTGAAAACCGGCGCCCGCCTGGCGCGCGGTGAGATCCTGGTGTTCATGGATGCGGACGGTCAGCACGTGCCCGATGACATTGCGGCGCTTGTGGCCGCTTTGGAGGCGGGTCATGAAATGGCCGTGGGGGCGAGGCACCCCTCCAGCCAGGCCGGTTGGGCGCGGCGGCTGGCCAATGGCTTTTACAATCGCCTGGCCACGTGGATGACGGGCCATGAGATCCGCGATCTCACCTGCGGGTTTCGGGCGGTTCGGGCGGCGCCGTTCCGGGAATTTCTGCATTTGCTGCCCAACGGCTTTTCTTATCCCACCACCAGTACTATGGCGTTTTTCCGCGCCGGTTATCCCGTCGCCTACGTGCCGATTCACGCGGCGGCGCGGCAGGGGAGCAGCCATATCAGGCCGGTGCGGGACGGCCTGCGTTTTTTACTGATCATCTTTCGGGTGGGCACCTTGTATTCACCGCTCAAATTGTTTTTGCCGTTCAGCATCGCCCATTTTGTTTTGGGGGTGGGCTACTACCTGTTTACCTATTTCACCATGGGGCGCTTTACCAACATGAGCGCCTTGCTGCTGACCACTGCCGTGGTGATTTTTCTTATCGGCCTGGTATCGGAGCAGATCACCATGTTGCTCTATCAGCGACGGCCGCCGCGATGAACGTGCTGGTGGATATCGGCCACCCTGCCCACGTGCACTTTTTCCGACACCCTTTGCGCCTGCTCCGGGAGCGGGGCCATCGGCTGCTCATTACCAGCCGCGACAAAGAAATGGCGCTGACCTTGCTGGATGATCTGGGTTTTGCGCACCAGCCCATTTCGGCGCTGGGCAAGGGTGGGCTGGTTGGACTGGGCTGGGAGCTTGCGCGGCGCAATGTCGCGTTGTGGCACATCGTGCGCCGGTTCCAGCCCGACATCATGACGGCCATTGGCGGCACCAGCATTGCCCAGGTGGGACGCATGACTGGTGTGCCCTCCCTGGTGTTCTACGATACCGAGAACGCCACCTTGCAAAACGCCATGACTTACCCCTTTGCGAGCTGCGTGGCAGTGCCGCACTGTTATCGGGGGTGGTTGCCCCGGCGACGACATCTGCGCTACCGGGGTTTTCACGAACTCAGTTATCTGCACCCCAAACGCTTCACGCCCGCCAGGGCGCTGGCCCTGGCCAATGGCCTGGCGTCACAGGGAGACACCTTCTTTGTGCGACTGGTCTCCTGGCAGGCCAGCCACGATGTTGGCCAGTGTGGCTGGCACGTGGCCCTGCTCAAGCAGCTGCTGGCCGAATTGAGGCCACTGGGAAAAGTGTTGATTTCTTCTGAGGCGCCCCTGCCAGCCGCCTTCGAGGCCTATCGCTACACCGGCGCGGCGGCAGCGGTGCATCATGTTGTGGCCCATTGTCGCGCCTATATTGGCGAGAGTGCCACCATGGCCTCCGAAGCGGCGATGCTGGGGGTGCCCGCGCTCTACTGCGCCCAAACCGCCCGCGGCTACACCGACTATCTGGAAGCCGCCTTCGGCCTGGTGCGCAATGTTCCCAAAGTCAACTGGGCGGCTTTGGCGCCGGCCTTGCGCAGCGTTCTGGAGACAGATCCGGGGCAATGGCAGCAAGCGCGCCAGGCCATGCTTGCCCGACACATCGACGTGGCCGGATTTGTGAGCGCCTGCGTGGAAAATCTGCATAAACAAATGCAGCGGTACCGGCAAAGCGGTGCGGTGTTCTGATGTGTGGTTTGTGCGGCTGGTTGTCACCTTCCCCTGAGGGAGGCCCAAGGGCGGCGCCCCTCCTGGCAGCCATGCTCGACAGTTTGGTTCATCGCGGTCCCGATGGGCAAGGAGAGCATCTGGGGGCACATGTCGCCCTGGGGCATCGCCGGCTGGCGGTTATCGATCTGGCGGGCGGCGCCCAGCCTATGAGCAGCGCGGACGGCCAGGTGACCTTGGTGTACAACGGTGAAATTTACAACTTCGCCGCCTTACGTGACGACCTGCGTGCCCAGGGGCAGGCATTCAGAACCCGCTCGGATACGGAAGTGATACTCGCACTCTATCAGAACGGGGGATGGCAGGCATGGCGGCGGCTGCGTGGCATGTTTGCCTTCGTCCTGTGGGACGGTGCACAACGCCGGGCCTATCTGGTACGCGATGCATGCGGAATCAAACCGTTGTTTTTTCATCACCGCCCCGACGGAACTTTGGTGTTCGCCTCGGAAGCCAAGGCCATTTTGGCCGTGCTGCCGGAACTGGCGCGGATCGATGAACAGGCCTTGCATGTTCTGATGAACTTCCGTTACCTGCCCGGCGGCCTCAGCCTCTTTCGGGGCATTGAACAGCTCTCGCCCGGTGCCGTGCTGGAATGGCGGCCGGACAGCGGTGCAAGGGCAAGGCAGCGGACATTGGCGCCTGACGTCATGCCCGCCGAGGATGTGCCCATGGTCCTGCGCCAGTCGGTGCAGGCCCATGCTGTCGCCGACGTGGAGGTGGGCGCCTACCTCTCAGGTGGCCTGGATTCCGCTGCACTGGTCTCCATCCTGAAGCGGCAATGCGGGATTCGACCGCAAACCTTCACCCTGGCTGTGGGTGACGATCCCCGGGAGGCCCCTTATGCCGCCGAAAGCGCGCGCCTGCTCGGGGTACCCAACAAACAAGCACCCCTGATCCTGAGCCTGGAAGACGATTTGCCGCGCCTGCTCTGGCATCTGGAAACACCCAAGGTCAATGCCGTGCAGGTGTATGCCCTGGCGCGCTTCGCGGCGCGCGATGTCAAAGTCGTGCTGTCGGGTCTCGGTGGGGATGAATTGTTCTATGGCTACAACGCCCACCGCATTTTTTATCAGCTGATGCGCCTGCCCGGTGCTTTGGCAAGGATGGCGGGCAGGAGCGCTGCCCCCTTGCTGGCAAGGCTGGGCAGCTTGCCTTGGGGCGAACCGGAACGCGCCCTGCGCATGCTGGGTCACCATGGCGATTGGCCCTGGGTGTACGGATTGCTGCGCAATGTCTGGGACAGCCCCAGGCTGCGCCGCGACCTGTACGGCCCGCGCATGCTGGATGCGTCCCCGGACGGCGCGTTCGACGTGCTGCGGGAGGCCTGGCCTTGCCACCGCGATCCCTTGGTGGCGATGAATCAGTTCGAGTGGCGCAACAAGCTGGTCAATGACCTGTTGTGGCAGGAAGACCGGGCCGCAATGGCCTGGGGCCTGGAAGTGCGGGTGCCCTTCGTGGACGCGGACCTGCATGCAGCCGTCCAGCACCTGGGGCGCAGGACCTTGATGCCCGGTGGCCAGCTGAAGGGCTATATGAAAAACAGCTTGCGCCACGAACTGCCCGGTGCGCTCTTTGCCAGACCCAAGAGCGGTTTCCAGCTCCACGCGCCACGCTTTTTTAATCAGCATCTGCGCCCCCTGGCGCGGGAATACCTGAGCGAACGCCGCCTGACCGAAACGGGTTTGTTTAACCCGGAATTTGTCCGTCAGGTGCTACGGCGGCCGCCCCGCACGGGCTTGCGCTGGCACTACTTTATCCTTTATCTGATGTTGATGACGGAATTGTGTGTGGACATTTTCGAAAAGCACCGCCGGCCGGCAGGTCATGCCCCATGATGCCGGAGCTTTATATCGTTGGTGGCATTGAGGGCTTGCAGGCCTATTCCACCAAAGTGGTCACGGACGCCCTGTCAGCCGCCCTCAAGCGGCGCGGCGTGAAGCTCACTGTGCTGGTGAGGCGCCCGGCGCGCGTGCCAAGATCGACGTGGCTGCGCTGGCTGACGGAGGCCTGGCAGCGCTATGTGCGCTACCCGCGCTGGTGCCGCGCGCGAATTCCCGCCGGCGCCTGGGTCTATGTTACGGATCACGCCAATGCCGCGTGTCTGCTGTGGCTGAAGCGTGGCTGCCGCGGCTGCGTGCACGTGCATGACCTCGCCAGCCTGCGCCGGCCATGGACGATGCCTTATCCCATGGCGCCGCACCAGCTGTTCATCTGGTTGCTCAGCATGCTGTTCAAAAAGCCGGGCTTGTTGCGCGCCCGGCATTTGGTGGCCATCTCTCGTTTCACCCGGGATGAACTGGTGCGGTACCTGGGTATCGCCGAACACAGAATTGCGGTGGCCCGCAATGGCGTTGACGCGGCTCTGTTCTATCCCGAACCCCGGGTCCCGGCGCGCGCGGCCTTGCACTACGCTTCGTCGTGCTTCGTTGTGCTCACTGTAGGACACGGCGCCTTGCGGAAAAACTATCGCGTGGTGGTGGAGGCGCTGGCCTTGCTCAAAGAGCGGATAGCGGCACTCAGATGGGTGCACGTGGGTGATTTGGGAGACAAATGCCAGGCACGTGCGGCAGCGCTCCATTTGCATTTTGAACTGTTGCCGTCGCTGCATGTCACTGCGCTGCGCCGTCATTACAGCGCCGCCGATGTGCTGGTGGCACCGTCATGGTACGAAGGCTTCGGACTCACGCCCTTGGAAGCCCTGGCCTGCGGCGCCGCAGTCGTTGCTTCCGCCATTCCCGCTCACCGGGAAGTGCTCCGGTCCCAGGCCCGCTATTTCCCCCCGGACAACCCCCAGGCCCTGGCGGACGTGTTGTCGCAAATTGCCCAAGGGACCGCTGGCAAAGAACACTCACGGCGCGCCCGTGCAGCCTTTGCCCGCCGCTACAGCTGGGACCGCACGGCACACAAGATCTGCCAGTTGATCGAGGCTTCGGAGGATACCGGCGTCACGGTGAAGGGAGCGCAACATGGCCGCTTCCCGTAGTGCCAGCTTGCGCTGGCAGGCTGTGGCGGCGCGTCTCAAACGCGTCCCCCTGTTGCGACGCGGCTACGCGCGTTTTTTTGATCGGGAGCGTTATCCCTATTTCGCCCTGGGCCGGTGGGCCCGGGCAGGCCGTGCCCTGCGACAGACCACGGGTATTCACGGTATCAAAGTGGATGCCGGCGGCGTGTGGGTGTGCCTGCCGAACGGTTTGGAGCTGGCCTATCTGAGCGAGATACCAGGGGCGGGCCTGGAACCCCGCCTGTACCGGGGGCAGTACGAGCCTTTGACCACCAAACTGCTGGGCGACGCGCTGGCCGAAGGGGGCACCTTGCTCGATGTGGGGGCCAACATCGGCTGGTTCAGCCTGCACGGGGCATTGGCCTGCGACAGGGTCACGGTGCACGCCTTCGAACCCGGGGCCCTGGTGGGACGCTACCTGGCGGACAATGTGCGCCGCAATGGTTTTGCATCGCGGATCACGCTCGTCCCCTGCGCGGTGTCGGATCACAACGGCCATGCCTATATCACCGATCACGCGATCGGCCATGCCATGAACCACCTTGTGGACCGCGCAGCGGGCGCTGTACGCCGTATTGCCACGTTGACGCTCGATGACTATGCCTGCCGGAACAGGCTCGCTGACATTCGCCTGATCAAATGCGATGTGGAGGGTGCTGAGCGGGCGGTGTTGCAGGGGGCGTCCCGCTTGTTGCAGACCCAGCGGCCGGCGCTGATCATTGAAGTATCACCGCTGTGGTGTGCCCGCTTCGGGTACCGGCCGGCGGACCTTTGGCAGCTGTTGCAAGCACACGGTTACCACTACGAAGTCATTGGTGACAGTGGCCTGAAGGCGTCCAGCGGAGACTTCGAAAGCGATGTGGGAACAGGGGCCAATGTCTATTTCAAGCCGGAGAGTTAAACCGGCCACAGAAAGGAGGCCGCCACGCGCACGCGACACGTTGCTCAGCCGGCTGGTGACGGCACGGGACGAGGCAGCCGCGCGTTGGGTCGCAGCGCGGCCCGCCGTCTACAGCGTCAAAGCGCTGTTGGATCATGCGCTCAGGGTGTACTTGTCGTCCACGGCGGTAACGCCTGCCAGTCTGTTGCGATATCCCCGCTGCCCCGGCTTTCGCCGCGCGCGGCTGCATTCCCCTTTGACCGCGGCGCTGCGCCGGCGCCTGGCGGGTCAGCGGCCCTGGGCGGCGCTCATCGACGGACTCTATGGCCAAGGGGGAGCTGTGTGGGCGGCGGACGCATTCGCCGCGCGTCTGGCACGAGCCTATGAGCGGCTGGCGCAAACACTGGCTACCAGGCCCGGGGCTGGCGTGAATGTTGTCGCGCCGCCATGGGAGTACCCGCACCATCCCGATGTTCTCCGGCGTATGGGTTGCTTGCGGGCGTGTTTTGTCAGCGGCGGTGAAGGGCTGGGTGGTTTGTATCTGCATGGCAGTTACGCCCTTGGAGATGCGGTACCTGGCTACAGCGATCTGGATGCCCTGTGGGTGCTTCCGGCCGAGGCATGCATGGACCCTGCGGCCCTGGGCCGGGCCCGCAAAACAAGCATGGCGTGTGCGCCGCACTTATACAGCTTTGACCGCCAGCAACACCACGAGTGGTTTGTGTTGACGGGCTTTGAAGCGCACCTTGGCGATGGCGTCTACTATCCCCCGGCATTGTGGCGCGAAGCGCGCAGCCTGGCCGGGAAGATGACATTTTCCGTGGCCGGCAGCGACCACGATGCCGCGGGGGCGCGCTGGGCCCTGCTTTCCCTGGCCGTGCGCACCGTTGAATCGGTGGCGGCCTTGCGCATCGCGAACTGGTATGCGCTTAAAAACACTCTTTCCTATGTGGCGCTGTTGCCGGCGCTCGGCTACCAGGCGCGGGGGGAAGCCTTGTCCAAGGCGGAGGCAATAGCCCGGGCGGCGGAGGAATGGGATGCGGGCGGGGTGCTGGCACTTGCCAGCCGCCTGCGCCAGGAATGGGGAGAGCGCGAAAAAGGCTTGCCCGGCGCTGCTTATTGCCGGGCCCTGGCTTTCAATCCGCACCTCTCCCGCCTTTGCGGCGGTTTGCGGGATACCACGCCCAAATGGGTGCGCCAGGCGCTTCCCTCGGATTTCGGCGCCAGAGTCAGGGCTTATGCGGCGGCGCTGGCTGAATGCCGCGCGCCGGAGTCATGATGTCTTCGAAACTGCCGGGGCCGCAGGATTACGAAGCGGCGGCAGAGCGCGTGATACGCGCTTTGACTGCCCTTCCCGGGGTGGTGGCGCTGCATCGTTTCGGAGAAGTGGCCTGCCCTGGTGTGTCCGATCTGGACTTCTGTCTGTTCTACGACAAAAGTATCGAAAGCCGCCCCCTGTATGCCGCCCTGCGCCGGCTGCGCCGCGCCAGCCCCGTTGCGCTGGATTGCATGCTGGTGCCCGTCGAACTGGCAAGCCGTCTCGACTACCTCGTTTCGGGTTCGGGCATGGCGCTGCCGCCGGCGCTGGGAACCGTGGAGTCGCCACCGCCCTCCTGGCGGCGGCAGCTCCACCGGTCCTTCCTGTTTCTGTGGGTGCCGGTCAAGCTGGCGGCCCTGGCGCGGGCCCTGGTCATGCAACACTATTCGCCGGCGTTCCTGCGGGTGCTCTATTCTCTGCGCTACAGTTTCAGCCTGATGCGCAGCCTGGGCAGCCTTGACCTTGCCGAGATGAGGGCGTTTGAACGCGACATCCGTGTGCTGCGCACTGCATACGTGGCGGGGGAGCGGGATGCGATGCGCGGCCGGGAGCTGGCGTACCGCGCCTTGAGTCTGGCGCAACGCGGCATGCGTTGGCCGCGGGGCGGCGCAGGGGTGGCGGGCGGGTGCCATTTCGCGGTGGATTGGATGAGCTTTGTGTGCATCACCCCCGAGCCCGATGCACCCTTGCAGGTGCGGGTGGGACCGCGGCCACTGGGTGCCGTGCGCAAAGAGCTGCTGCCCGTGGTGGTGCAACTTCCCTCACGGTGGCTGGAGGTGGCCGCCCATTTTTTCGGCACCGCCGCCCTGGCCCCGTATCTGCCCGCCGTGCGACCCGCTGTGCAGGCGCCGGCCTTGCCCTGGCCCGCTTTGCAGCACCAAGCGGAGGTGTTTTCCACCTTGCACGCCTCTTTTCGCCGCCACGGCCTGCGCCGGGGCTCGCCCATTTCGCCTTTGCTGCGTCGCTACGATCAGGGCAGCGCCGAAGTGTTGTATCGCTGGAGCCGTTTTTGGGGCGCCGGGCTTGGACCATGAACGGGCGGGCGGACGGGGGTTTTTACTGGAGCCTGGGCGCCACAACAGTCCAGGCGGCGTATGGGGCATCCCTTTTCGGCGTGGTGGGGGCGCGCTATGGCCTGGAGGATCTGGGACACTTTGTATGGGTGTTCAATGCCTGGCTGTTGTGCATTGTGGCGGTTGGCTTTGGGAATCATCAAACAGCGATTCTGATGGCTGCCGATCCGGACCTGCCCCAGGACCAGGTCCGGAGAGCGGGTCTGGCGGCGGGCGTCCGAGCGGGTGCCGTGGGTGCCGCTGCGCTGGCGGCCCTGGGGGGCGTGTGGCTGGTCTTGGGCGACAGTCGTGGCGGGCTGCTGCTCATTTTGTCCGCCGGCGTGGTGCCCGCAGTGATGGGACGTTTTTTGAGCGGCTGTCTGATCGGTACCCAAAACGTGGTGCGCTTTGCGCAGTGGTCCGTGGCCAAGGCAGTGCTGACGGTGATCGCGGTGGTGCTGGCGGCCTGGCCGGGCCTGTCGCTGGCGCTGCTGTGCGGTCTCATGGCCGGCGCCGAGGGGCTGGGCCTGCTGGCGCTGCTGCGCCTGTATCCGGGTGAGAAGGTCAGCGGCGTGACACCGGCCGTGGTTTGCCACTATCGCTCCCTGGGCAGGAAAATGGGCCTGAGCACGGTCCTGGCTGAGGCAATTGCCCGGGTGGATGTGCTGGTGGTGGGGATGGTATTGGGGACAACGGCGACGGGACTGTATGGCTTGTTGACCAGTTTCGCACGTCTGCCCTTGCTGTTATCGCAGTCCCATTTGCGTCTCGTGGTGCCCGCCCTGGTGGCCGCCTGGCGGGAAGATGACCTCGCTTCGGCCTTGTGCGTCTTGGAGCGGGCCGTGGCCCACATAACGCGTTGTTTGGTGGCGGGCATTCTATTGCTGGCGGTGGCGGTTCCCTGGGCCGGGCGGGCGCTGGCCGAAAATGGTGTGGACGCAGAGGTCACCTTTGTTTTCATGGCCTTGTTCGGAGCCTTTTCGGTCCAGGCCGGCCTCGGGAGTTTGGGTGCCATGCTGACCAGCTGGGGAAGGGTGGGCGCGCAGCTTGTCCGGCAAGCGCTGTTTCTTTGCGGCTTGAGCGTGGTGGTGGCGGTGGCGGCGGTGACGGCGGGTCTCCCGGCGGTCGCCGTGGCCTTGCTGGCGGCCTATTCACTGTATGCCGTCTCGGCCGCCTTCCTGATCGGGCGCTTTTTCTCCGCCCCGCAGGTGTGGCGGCTGTTTGCGCGCTGGGGCGCGCCGCTCGCCGCTGCAGTGACCGTTTCCCTGCTGGTGCCGCTGGGGGGATAGCCCCGTAAACAATTTCTCTGCCGCGCCGATAGGGGAGGACGGGAGGGTGTGAAACCGTATGGATACCGCCAGACTGGACAATACCATCGCCATGACCGGCTTCGCCCGCACCTTGGTGCAGGAGGGGTTGCTGTCCCACGATCAGGCCCAGTCTATCGTGGACTCGGCCAGCGTGAAGGGGGTGCCCTTTGTCACCGAGCTGGTGGAAAACATCCGCGCCCTGGACGCCCTCACCGTCGCTGTCGCCGGGGCGGAGGGTTTCGGCCTGCCTTTGCTGGATATCGCCGCCATGGACATCGACGGCGAAACCGCCGGCCTGGTGGAAGAAAAGCTGATCCGCAAACACAATGCCCTGCCGCTGTTCAAGCGCGGCAAGCGTTTGTTCGTGGCGGTGTCGGATCCGACCAATTTCCAGGGGCTGGACGAAATCAAGTTTCACGCGGGCTGCAGTGTGGAGCCCGTTTTGGTGGAGCAGGACAAGCTCTCGCTGGCCATCGACCAGGTGATGGAGGCGCAGGACACCAGTCTTTCCGATCTGGCGGATGCGGACCTGGATGATCTGGAAATCTCCGGCGGCGACGAATTGCCCGAGGATGACGGGGGTGATTCGGATGTGGACGATGCGCCCATCGTCCGATTCATCAACAAGCTCCTTCTGGACGCCATCAACGGCGGTGCCTCTGACATTCATTTTGAGCCCTACGAGAAAAGCTACCGCGTGCGTTACCGCGAGGACGGGGTGTTGCACGAGGTGGCCACGCCGCCCCCGGCCCTGGCCAACCGCCTGGCGGCGCGGGTGAAGGTGATGGCACGGCTGGATATTTCTGAGCGGCGCCTGCCCCAGGACGGGCGCATCAAGATGACCTTGTCCAAGAACCGGGCCATTGATTTTCGCGTCAACACCTGCCCCACCCTGTTCGGCGAGAAAATCGTGCTGCGAATTCTCGACCCCACCAGCGCCCAGCTGGGGGTGGACGCCCTGGGGTTTGAGCCGGAACAGAAAGAAGCCCTGCTGGCCGCCGTGCACCAGCCTTATGGCATGGTGTTGGTGACCGGTCCCACCGGCAGTGGCAAAACGGTCTCTCTCTACACCTGCCTGAATATCCTGAACACGCCGGACCGCAATATTTCCACCGCCGAGGATCCGGCCGAAATCAATCTGCCCGGCATCAATCAGGTGAATGTGAACCCCAAGGTGGGCCTCACTTTCGCCTCGGCGCTGCGGGCCTTTTTGCGCCAGGATCCGGACGTGATCATGGTGGGAGAAATCCGTGACCTGGAGACGGCGGAAATCGCCATCAAGGCGGCGCAGACCGGCCACATGGTGTTTTCCACCCTGCACACCAACGATGCCCCCCAGACCCTCACCCGCTTGGCCAACATGGGTGTGGCGCCGTTCAATATCGCCTCGTCGGTATCTCTCATCGTGGCCCAGCGCCTGGCGCGGCGCCTGTGTCCCCACTGCAAGGCGCCCCATGAGATTCCGGCGGAGGCCCTGATTGAGGAAGGCTTCGCCGAAGAAGAGGTGAACGGGCTCACGGTTTTCAGGGCGGTGGGTTGCGATCATTGCAGCGACGGCTACAAGGGCCGGGTCGGTGTCTACCAAGTGATGCCGATTTCGGAAGACATGGGACGCCTGATTATGGAAAACTGTAATGCCATGGCCCTGGCGGACATGGCCCGACAGGAGGGCGTGGCCGATTTGAGGACCTCGGGGCTGAACAAGGTGCGGGCGGGTCTGACCAGCCTGGAAGAAATCAATCGGGTGATAACGGTGTAGTCATGGCAGAAAAAGCACTGAAGCAGGATACCTTTGTCTGGGAAGGGACGGACCGCAAGGGCGCGCGCGCCAAAGGCGAGTTCCGGGGCGCCAGCGTGGCCCTGGTGAAGGCGGAGCTGCGCCGCCAGGGGATCAACCCCCTCAAGGTCAAGAAAAAACCCAAGCCCCTGCTGTCCGGCAAGAAAAAAATCACGCCCAAGGACATTGCGGTGTTCAGCCGCCAGATGGCCACCATGATGAGTTCCGGGGTGCCCCTGGTGCAGTCCTTCGAAATTATCGGCCGGGGACACGAGAACGCCTCCATGCAGGAGCTGATCTTGACCATCAAGGCCGATGTGGAGGGCGGCGCCTCCCTCTCTGAGGCGCTGCAAAAACATCCCCGCCACTTTGACGAACTCTACTGCAATCTGGTGCGGGCCGGAGAACAGGCCGGCATTTTGGAAACCCTGCTGCACAAGATCGCCCTGTACAAGGAAAAAGTGGAAGCCATCAAGGGCAAGATCAAAAAGGCCATGTTCTACCCCACCGCAGTGATCGTGGCGGCCTTCATCGTCACCGGCATCCTGCTCTACTGGGTGGTCCCCCAGTTCGAGTCCATGTTCAAAAGCTTCGGCGGCGATTTGCCGGCCATGACCAAGATGGTCATCGAGATGTCCAATTTTTTGCAGGTCTATTGGTGGGCTGTGCTGGGCGGCATCGCCCTCGCTCTGGTGCTGTTTCTGGAGGCCAAAAAGCGCTCGCGCAAATTCAACCACCTGCTGGACCGCATGGCATTGCAGGTGCCCATCATCGGAGAGATCGTCAACAAGGCCACCATCGCCCGCTATGCCCGCACCCTGTCCACCATGTTCGCCGCCGGTGTGCCCCTGGTGGAGGGCATGACCACGGTGGCCGGCGCTTCCGGCAACATCGTCTACGCCAACGCCATCTTGCGCATGCGCGACGAGGTGGCCACCGGTGTTTCCCTGCAGCAGGCTATGCGCAATTCCGCCCTGTTTCCCAACATGGTGGTGCAGATGGTGGCCATCGGCGAGGAGGCCGGTTCCTTGGATGCCATGCTGGGCAAGGTGGCCGATTTCTACGAAGAAGAAGTGGACAACGCCGTGGATGGCCTGAGCAGTCTGCTGGAGCCGTTGATCATGGCCTTCCTGGGGGTGATCATCGGCGGCCTGGTGATCGCCATGTATCTGCCCATCTTCAAGATGGGTGAAGTGGTCTGACGCCACCGCCAACAGCTGAGGAGGCTGTTTTGACCCTGCTGGGTGAGTATTTCGCGGCCCATGGCTGGGCCCTGGCGCTGGCCGCCGCCCTCATGGGGCTGGTGGTGGGCAGCTTTCTCAACGTGGTGATCCACCGCCTGCCCCTC
>DRLM01000058.1 GCA_011375345.1 Gammaproteobacteria bacterium | reverse complement strand
GGGGGCAACGACGTAGTCCCGCCATATTGAGGTACCCTGAAACCACAGGCCGATGCGCGTCTCCGGCACCCAGCCTGCCTCCCCTGTGGTGGCCTTTGCTCCCACGATGTGTATCCCCCCGGGCAATCCGACTGTTATTGGTCCTGATACAATATGCACGCCGCTTCGCTCTTGGACAGAGGCAATGGCGTGAGGAAAGACGGCAGGAGTTCCACCGTCCTCTCCCGGCCCCCTCCCCCCGGGAAGGGGGTGGGAACTGACTCGGCGCAGGTCAACTTGGTGCCGGGGGCAGCGCCAGGCCGGTCCGGCTTGTGTTCATAAAACTTAACTCGCCAGTGGCTGGCACCTCCCTGTGCCGCACCCAGCCGGCAATTTTATGCCGGGTCAATAGTCTTCTGTCCCCGCACCACAAACCGCTCGTTCAACACGTTCAGTTTTTCCATGATACCGGTGTATTCCAATTCCGACATGGGCAGCATGGCAGCGCCGAAGAAGCCCTGGCGGCGCATGTCCATGGCTTTGGCGGAGACGTTTTCCCGCACGCTGTCCCAAAAGGGGTGGGCGAAGGCGTCCACGGCTTCGGTGAGTTTGCCCTCGTGCACACAAAAGGCGGCGCAGGACACCACTGGCGGTCCGTCGAAATAGCTGATGCCGGAACGCAGCTTCACGGGCATGAGCGGCATTTGATGAGAGCCCCGCATGGCGCCGGCAACGAAGCCGCCGAGGGCATAGGGCGCGAGGATTTCGCCGGTGGCGGGGAAGTTTTTCTGGGTCCGCACCAGCATCACGGGATCGTCCTTGCCGGTGTATTTGCCGGCGATGTTGTGCAGCCGCGACGTGGAGGCGATGGCGGCCTGTTCGCCACTGGCCCGGGACCAGACGGATTCCACCACGTAGCGTTCCGGGTCGCGCAACAGGGCGGCGATGTCGTACAGATCTTCCGGTGCGTTGAGTTCGATGATGCGGTCGCCCTCGGTGTGACTCACGTCCATGATGACAAAGCGAAACCCCTCCGCCATGCTGGGGGCAAGGATCAGGCCGGGGGTGTTCATGGGGTCGGCGAAGGCGAGGTAGAGGGGCAGGTTGTAGGCGCCGGGGTCGGTCTTGTCGGCGGCGAAGAACAAAAACGGTTCATTGGGCCGCTCGTCGATCTCCATTTCCGCCACTGCCGGTCCCATGCCTTTGACGTTGCCGGAGAAGGCGTCTTTGAGCAAATCCTGGCCGGCGCCGTAGAGCCCCTGTCCTGTGGCCACCTGGGTGCCTTTGATGAAGGCGTCCCAGGCCAGTTTGTGGATGGCGGCATTGCCGCTGCCGCGCCGGTGGGTCATGAGGATGGCGACGTCGTCACCGGTGTAACTGACGTAGTGGTCGATGAGCAGGTCGTGGCCCTGTTCCGCCACTTGCCCGGTCACGGCGGCCAGGAGCTGTTCGGAGGGGCAGATGTGGCCGCCGACGGAACCGATGTCGGCCTTGATAACGCTGAGGGTAAGTTTCATGGGCGCACCTCCTGTTTACCCAATGAGGTTACGTGCCCATGGTAAACCCTTTTCACGGCATGGGAAATGCCCTTACTGGCAGCGCGGCTGCTTGCCCGCTTTGCGTGCGGCTTCAAAATGGGGCCGGGCCTCCCCCTGCCATTTTTGCAGGTCTTTGATGCGCGTGTCGTGAGAGGGATGGGTGGAGAGAAACTGGGGCGGCCCAGCGCCCCCGTTCTCGGCCATATTGCGCCACAGTGCCACCGCCTGCGCCGGGTCGAACCCGGCCTTGGCCATCAGTTTCAGGCCGATGCGGTCGGCTTCTGATTCCTGCAGGCGGCTGAAGGGCAACAGCACACCCACCTGGGCACCCAGGCCCAGCAGGCCCAGCAGGCGCGGATCCCGCCCCTGCACCCCGGTGGAGGCGGCGATGAACCCCAGCACCTGCTCGGTGGCCACCTGCTGGGACACCCGTTCGTTGCCGTGCCTGGCCAGCACGTGGCCCACCTCGTGACCCAGCACGGCGGCCAGCTGATCCTGGGTTTGTGCCACACCCAGCAGACCGGTGTACACACCGATGTGGCTGCCGGGCAGGGCGAAGGCATTGACGGCCGGATCCTTGAACACCACCACGTCCCACTCGCCGCCGACCACCTCGGTGATGGCCCGGGCCACGCACTGCACGTAGCCCACTACGGCGGGGTCGGTTTCCTTGGGCGTCTGCTGCTGAATCTGATCAAAAGACGCCGTGCCCATGGCGTTGATCTGGGCATCGGGAATGAGGGTGAGTTGAGCGCGACCGGTGGGGCTGGTGGCGCAGGCGGCAAGCAGCCCCAACATCAGCCCGATGAAGCTCGCTTTTGGCATCACGACGTCCCGGGTGGGGCGACCCGGCTGCAACACAACCGGACCGTCACATCAAAAGTGCAGATCCAGCGCCACCAGACCGGCGGCCTTCTCTTCATAGCTCACCATGACCTGGCCCATGGCATGGCCCACCTGGCGCAACAGGTCGGTGCTGGCGTGGAAGGTAATGGGAGAGCGGGTTTCTGCGTCCAACAGCGTGAAGGTACCGGCTTTGGTGTCGATGGCCATGACTTTACCCACATGTTTGTTGGGGCCGGCCACTTCGCAGGCGGACGCCGGGCCGCCGGCAGATAGCAATATCAAACCCAATACAGCGGCAATACTGTTTTTTCTGCTCATCATGGGAAATCTCCTCGGAATTGAAGATTGAACTCATGGTAATCCAACTCGGGCTGGCTGAACATGGGCGGAACGAGGCGCCGCCTTGATGGTGACAATTATTTGCCTTCCAGGTTCTCGCTCAGCATATTGCAAAACAGGGCGCCCTGTTCCAGGGCATCATCCAGGGCGATGTGGCTGTGGGGTATCTCGTCGAACCAGCGTTTCGGCAGATAGTTTTTACCGCATTTCAAATACGGTTTCCGGCGCATGCCCATGGCGTAGGAGCGAATATCCAGGGCACACTCGCTGAAAGGCCGCTCCCCGGTGAAGCGCATCAGGTACCAGTACACCCACATAAAGTCCCAGGCTGCCGGCCAGCCCACAAACAGCGGTTTGCCCGGCAGGGCCTTGAGCCACGCGAGGTAATCACCCATGGCCTGTTCCGGCGGCTGGGGATTGGTGCGGCAGGCTTTCCAGGCCTCGGGAAACTGTTCCCACCAGGCCATGGTTTTGGCGTAGGGCCGGGCGCCGGGCAGCGGCTCGAGGTTGACACTGAAAGTGGCCAGCACGGTTTTGTCCGCGGCGTAGGCGGCGGAGGCCAGACTTAACATCGAATGGGGGCCGGGAATGGGCCCGTCGGCCTCGATGTCGGTGCTGAGGTAAATTTCCTGTGCGTTGGGCTTGTTCATGAGTTTCTCTGTCTGGCTTCCCCAACGGTGGCAAGGGGGGTGATCAGCCGGAAGGTCAGGTTGATCCGCTCCCCCACGGGCCGTCGGGTCTTGGGCAGGCAATGGCGCCAACACTGTTGCAGCCGGTCACGCATTATCAGTAAATCACCATCGCCGAGCACCATGTCTACCGTCTCTTTGCTTTTGTTATGCCGCAGCTTGAACAGCCGCGGGGCACCAAAACTCAAAGAGGCGATGACGGGCTCCCGGCCCAGTTCCCGCTCCTTGTCGGCATGCCACCCCATGGCGTCCTGGCCATTGCGGTAAAGATTGCCCAACACACTGTTGAATGAAAAACCAACGGCGGTCTCCAGGCGGGTCTTCAGCGTCCACAACTGCGGCACCCACGGCAAAGGCTCGTGGCGTACCCCCGAGTAGCAATACACGGCCCCCGCATCACCGTACCAGCACACCAGACGGGGCGCCGCCACCTGCCGGCCGCGAACACAGAGCCATTCCCGGCGCCAGTCCAACCCGGCCCGCAAGGTCTTAAAACAAGCCTGCGCCTCGCCGGCCGGGATGAAAGCCGGGAAATACTCCGCAATCCCATCCTGTCTGATCAACAGTGACACGGCGGTGCCTCAGGCCGGGGCACGGCGGCCCGGAACCGGTTTCCGCGAACCCCAGGCGCTGCGGCAAGCTGCGACTGGGGTGCCGGCGATGGCTGCCAAGGATAACAAATCATGGTTCTGTGAATACGCCACCGGCCAAAGCAGGTGGTGCTACTGTTACGGCGATAAGCCGGATTGACCGGCCGTACGGCCGATTACAGGTGAGGGTTTCAGCTTCAACCCCGGGGCATGTCCACCCCTCACCCCGTCCCTCTCCCCTCAGGGGGAGAGGGTGTAAAAGCAAGCATGCCGCCCCAAGGCGGGGGATTTACCGATCCCCTGTCTTAAGACACTAAAACCAAAGCAGGCGGGTGAAAATTTCACAGTCCTGCGGTGATCCCGTTGACAGCAGGACCCGCACCGCCCATGCCAGGCTGTGCCCTGTGATGAGCGACCGGGTCTGCGGGCCGAAACAGCAGGGACACAGGGAGATGGAAACAGTGTTAACGCGCCTTGACCGCAATGCCGCCCGCGGCGGGGCCGACTGGCATTTTCCCGCGGAAAGGCGCACGCTGTCCATGGTCGAGCTGCGCGACCGTTCCCTCAGGCTGGCCACCGTCATGCGCGATTGCGGGGTGACCGGCGGGGCGCGGGTGGCGCTGATGATGAACACCTCATCGCACTACGTGCTGGCCTTGCTGGCCCTGTGGCGCCTGGGCGCGACAGCGGTACCACTGCCGGCCCCCGGGCCTCGCCCCAAGCACCACGCCGAGTATATACGCCGCTGCGATGCGGCATGCTCCTTCCAGCTCATGCTGTGCGACGATACCGTGACGGGCGCCACCTGTTCACCATTGTTTACGAATCGCTTCCACGCCCGCATTAAGGATTTGATCAAGGCCGCAGCCCACGCGCCGGCCCAGCCCGTCCAGGCCGCCGGCAAGGCAGCGCATGGCGCCGTGCTGCAATGTTCTCAGGACAGCAGCGGCAAGCTCAGCTGCGTCAGCGTCAGCCACAGCATGATGATGGTGCGGCTTGAGCATATCTCGCGCACCCACCGCAAGGCCCGCCGCGGCCGCCCGGTGGAATCCCTGGCCTCCTGGCTGCCGTTCGATCACGACATGGGGCTCTTTTGCGGCGTGCTGATGCCGCTTTTCACGGGCTGCCGCAACCTGCTGGTCTCACCGGCCTGCTATCGGCAGCAACCGCTGCACTGGTTTGCGCAGATGTCGGCGCGGCGGGTGGACATGCACATCACCACCCCCTCTGCGCTGGCCGCGGCGCTGGCCGTTCTGGGGCGCCTCAGGCCCTCCGCCAGCACAATGGAACTGTCCAGGCTGCACTTGTACCTCTACGCTGACAAGGCAAGTCCACCGGTGTTGCGCCACTGCTACCGTGTCTTGGAACCGCTGGGTTTCAAGCGGGAACATCTGCATGCCGGCTTCGGCGTGGCGGAAAACGCCGTGGAGGACAACCGCCCGCCCCGGCCTGGCCGTCGTCCCCTGCCTGAAGTGACCGCAAGGCCACCGATCGCCGGCAGGCTTTCATAGTTCAGTGTGCCCGGATCGCAGACCCGGCGCACGGCGCTTTGTTGCGTCCGGTGCGGCACGACCATGTCCTGTTCCCGGCCGGGCAAGGCCTATTCCGGCCTGGGCAATTGAAACTTGAACCGGGAAATCTGAGGGCGCGGAAAGGTCAAGGACACGGCGGACAAACAAAAGGCGGGAGGAAAAACAAAAGCCGGCGCCCGAAGACGCCGGCCTTCAGTTGGCTTTAGCAGTTTGCGGCTGCCGGTGTTGAAAAAAGGCCAGGAAGGCCTTTTTCAACATCCTGTCAGCCGGCGGCGTAAGCCATGTAGACAGAGGCGCTGGCCAGACCCAGGCCGGCGACGGTGCTCACGAAAGCTGCAACGGGCATGCAAGCGATGCCGGCGGCCATGGATCCGAGAGCCAATGCTGTGCTCTTTTGCTTTTGAGTCATCGAATCATCCCTCATGTTGAACCAGTAGTTGCGCAATCGCGGCGCGGAAAAAGCAAGGCTGCGTTGTGCAGCTCAACAACTGCGGCAGCTAGCTTAAAGTAGGGTCGGCCGGAAACGCAAGCCCTTTAATTTTCCCACGAATTTCATATGGACAAGAAAAGTATTGATTTTTGCATTTTTCTCTTTCGGCGACAGCCGGGGGATAAAGTCAACATCAGCAAACTGATATTGTAACTCTATGATTTGTATAATTATGTTTTCTCCAGCCCGCAGGCGGTGGCGGCTGCTCTGGCAGCACCGCCGCAGCAGCCAAACGCCCCGCAAAGACCTTGTTCCCATCCCGCAGAGCCGCAATAACAAGGCTGATAATAAGGATTTTACATCAGAAACCAGAATCGGCGGTTTATCCTCAGAAACACAAGCCCCCACATTGCAGCACGTCGATCCCTTGGGTATGGTGAGAAATCCGCACTGTTCCCAGGGACCTGACATGTTCCCGCTTCATGACGACAATCCCACCACGGCGAGGCCTTATGTCACCGTTTCCTTTATTGTCGTCTGTGTATTTGTTTTTCTGTGGCAGATCTCTCTGGGTGAGGCTGGTCAACGGGTGATCTTCAGCCTGGGCGTTATTCCCGCTGTGCTGCTCGATATCAGAGAGCTGAGCCCTGACCTCGCTTTGATTCCGCCTCCGCTTACCGTGCTGACCTCTATGTTTCTGCACGGCGGCTGGATGCATTTGACGGGAAACATGCTGTATTTGTGGATCTTCGGCAACAACGTCGAAGATGCCATGGGTCATGGCCGCTTTGTGCTGTTTTACATCTTGTGCGGTACCGCCGCGGTGGTGGCGCAGGCCTTACCCAACCCCCAATCCACCGTCCCCATGATCGGCGCCAGCGGCGCCATTTCCGGGATATTGGGCGCCTATCTCCTGCTCTACCCTCACGCCAGAGTGCTGGTCGCCGTTCCGTTCGGGTTCTTCATCCACACCATGCGGCTTCCTGCCGTCTTCGTCTTGGGGTTTTGGTTTCTGATGCAATTGCTGAACAGCATGTTGGCCGGCAACCAGGAAGGCGGCGTTGCCTTCAGCGCACATATCGGTGGCTTCATCGCCGGGATGATATTGATTCCGTTCTTCCGTCGCCGAGGCGTCGCTCTGCTCCAACCGGGCCGCAACAAGCACCGTTGGTACGACTGAACAGGGTGGTCAAGGGAACCTCCACAGCGGGTGAATGATCAAAGGAAGGCGGCGCCTGGTGTGCCATTCATCATGCCCACCCAAGGAAAAAGCCTGTTTTTGATGGGCCTATCCTTAACAAGGCAAAGAAGCATCTGTATGGCTTGCCACGGCGGCGGGTTTGAGATAATAAACAGCCCGGGGCGTCGCAGCATTTCACCCACCCACGCTCATCAGTTTGAACCACGGAGGTGTCGTAATGAAGGGGAAACCGTTTTTTTTGTCCATGGCCTGCGCCCTGGCTTTGTTGGTGGTTCCGGGGCTGAGTCACGCATCCAGTGAAGCCATGGAGGACATGGCTGAAATCATGATGCATCTCAACCATCATCCCAGCGGTTCGGAGAAACGCACGCTGCGGAATATCATCAACGATTCCGACGCCAGTGAGCACGAGCGCACTCTGGCCGGCGCCATGTTGAATCTCAATCACCGTGCGAGCCCGGCAGACAAACCGAAGTTGGAAGCCTTGATGAATGACGCTTCCGCTTCCCAGGAGGTGCGGACCATGGCGGAGATACTGTTGAATCTGAACCACAAGCCCAGCGGCCCGGATAAAGACAAACTGAAGATGATGATGCACGATCACTGATCTGCAGGTCACAACGCCGGCTTTGAAAGCACGGCCAGGGGTTGCCATTGCGGCAACCCCTTTTTTTGCCGGGCAGCGGCAGGTCTTGGGTCTGGTCCGGGCAAAGGCCTGGAGACGCCCGGCCCCGGTCGGGGGCCGGGCGGGGTTTGGTGGTGCGCCAGGCATGGCGCGTAGCGCCGTGACTGGCGCTATTTCCCGAGCTGTGGTGGCGAGGGGATGACCTGGGGGTGCAAGTCCCCTACCGGCCCGGCAAGGGGAACGGTTAGCCGAACGGCAAAGGTGCCCATCGCGAGG
>DRLM01000057.1 GCA_011375345.1 Gammaproteobacteria bacterium | reverse complement strand
ACTCCCGCAGCACACGGAAGGCGCTGATGAGCAGCGCAAGCACTGCAACCGCCACGATTAACAACGTGTAAGAAAACACCATCTCAGCCCCCTTTCCCCGCGTCGTCCCCGCAGGCTTCCACCACCAGCTTCAAACCGTCGCGGCCCACCACCCGCACCCGCTGGCCCGGCCTGAGCGGCGCCCGGCTGCGGGCAGTCCACAATTCGCCGTGCAACCGCACCCGCCCCTGGCCGGAAAAAGCCTCCACGGCTTCGCCCACGGCGCCCATGAGTTCCTCCCGGCCACTCACCACCGGCCGCCGGCGTGCCTTCAGGGCCAGACCGATCACCAGGATGAAAAACGCCGCGCTGCTGAGTGCCAGACCCGCTATCAGCGGTACAGAAATGCCGTAACCGGGCACTTCCGTCTCCATCAAAATAATGGAACCGAACACGAAGGCCGCCAGCCCCCCCACGCCCAGGGCACCGAAACTGGGCACCACGGCCTCGGCGATCATGAAGGCGATGCCCAAAATGATGAGGGCCAGGCCGGCATAGTTGACGGGCAGCACCTGAAAGGCAAACAAGGCCAGCACCAAACTGATGGTGCCCAGCACCCCGGGGAAAATCATTCCCGGACTGGCCAGTTCATAAATCAGGCCGTAGATGCCGATCAGCATCAGAATATAGGCCACGTTGGGATCGGAAATAACGCCCAGCAGTCCAACGCGCCAGTCGGGTTCCACCTCTTCCACCACCATGCCCGCCGTGTGCAAGGTCAATTCCCGCCCTGCCACCCGGGCCTTGCGGCCGTCGATCTGGGCCAGCAGGTCGGCCACATCCGTGGCCACCAGGTCCACCACCCCCAGCCGCAGCGCCTCCTGCGCCGGCACGCTGACCCCCTCACGCACGGCCTGCTCCGCCCACCGGGCATTGCGGCCGCGCATCTGCGCCAGCCCCTGAATATAGGCCACCGCATCGTTGACGATTTTTTTGCGCATGGCTTGGGGGCCGGGGGTGGGTTCCTCCCGGCCTGCGGGAGTGCCGGGACTGAGCGGGGTGCTGAGCTGCACCGGAGTGGCCGCCCCCAGATTGGTGGCCGGCGCCATGGCGGCGATGTGGGCGGCGTAGGTGATGTAGGTGCCGGCGCTGGCGGCCCGGGCCCCGCCGGGGGCCACGTACACCACCACCGGCAGCGGCGCGGTGACGATATCGCGGACGATGTCGCGCATGGCCGTATCCAAGCCGCCGGGGGTGTTGAGGCGCACAATCACCAGTGCCGCACCTTGCTCCGCCGCCCGCGCCAGCCCCCGGTGCAGATAGTCACTGGTGGCCGGGCCGATGGCACCGCTGACATCAAAGACCAGGGCCCGGCGGCCGTCCTGGGCGGCCAGCGCCGCCGCCAGACCCAGGGCGGCTCCTGCCCATGCCCATCGCCATCCTGCCTTCATCGGCGACTCCTCTTTGGGGCCTGTGATACCCCAGTGCCAATGCGGAACGGCCACGGTGGCCAGCCCCGCTGAGGTTTGCTAGGGTACGCTCTCCCCCCGAGACTTGATATGCCCATGGCCAGCAGCAACCGCACGAATCGTGCTCTAATCCTTCTCGCCCTCACCGCCATCGCCCTCGGTCTCTACCAGTGGTGGGAACTCTACCAGCTGCGCAGCGACCATCTCACCCCGGCCTGCAGCCTGTCGGAACAGTTTGACTGCGCGGCGGTATGGAATTCACCACTGGCCAGCGCGCTGCATCGATTCACCGGCATCCCTTTCGCCGGTTGGGGCGTGGCCTTTGGAGTGGCGGTATTGCTGCTGGGCGGCCTGCTCGCCGTCGAAGCGCGTCACAGCCGGGGCGACAGCCTGCGCCTGGCGCTGCGTCTGACCACCACCGTCGGCACCGTCATTTGCGTGGCGCTGTTTTTATACAGTGTCGCCCTGGAGCGCTACTGTCTCACCTGCGCCCTGTTCTATGTTTTGGTGATAATCACTACCGTCCTGGCTTACCGCCTGCCCCAGCCGGCAGCACCGCCTTGGGGCCGGGCCATTGCCCAGGCCACGGGCGCCACCGCCGTGGCCCTGGCCCTGGTGCTCTATCCCGGCCTGCGCACACCCCACCCGGCGCCCGCCCTGACGCCACTGCCGGCCTTGAACGACCGCGAGGCCGACCCCGTCGCCCAATACCTGCTGTCCCTGGCGCCGGAAATGCGCCAGCAGATCAGCGATGTACGTGCCGCCTACCTGACCGCGCCCAAAATCGATCGTCCTGCGGAGCCGTCCCGGCTGGTGTTCGGCCGTCCCGAGGCGGCGGTTCATCTGATCGACTGGGTGGACATCCGCTGTCCCCATTGTGCCCATCTGGAACAGGCCCTGGGGGAAATCCGCCGCGTCACCCCGGCGGACCTGTGGAACGAAGAATCGCGCCACTTCCCCTTGGACAGCGAATGCAACCCCTACGTCTCCCGCAGCGACGGCCGGGGCGTGGCCTGCCTGGCGGCCAAGGTGCTGATCTGCCTGGCCCCTTCGCCCAAGGTCAATGCCGTGCGCCACGGCCTGTTCCAACAGCAACGCCGCCTGAGCACCGGAAAGATATGGAAGATCGCCACCGCCGGCACCGAGGAACGCCAGACTTTGGAACGCTGCACCAACAGCTCAGCCACCGCGGCGGCCTTACGCGAGGACATCGAATACGCTGTGCAACACCACATCCAGGGCACACCACTGGTGGTCATCAACGGCCGCCAGGCGCTCAATTTCCCCCCCTTCATCCTCGCCCTGATCATCGCCCAGGGCAATGCGCAGGCGGCCGGGTTCAGCGTACTGCCCCCGCCCGGGCCCGCAGCGCCATGACACAAAGCGTGCCCCGGGCCCGCTTCACAGGCTTTCACCCCAGGACAGACTGACGCCACACTGACCGCTATCCACCTGCGCCGCCCGTTTGGCGCCGTCGCCGGCGAGCGGTTTTCCGAGCCTGCCTGCGCTCAAACTGACGCTCCCATTTGTCACCGAAAACCCGCAAAGCTTTTTCCTTCGCCACCGCTTTCTTTTCCGCCACGGCCTCGCGCGCGGCCTGCGCCTTGCGTTCCTCGGCCAAGGTGCGCATCGCCTCTCGCAATGCGCCGGCCAATTCCCTGAGCTTGTTTTTAAGCGTATTTTCTTTTTCTCTGGCGGCCGCCTTTACCTCTTTCAATTTGAGCCTGGCGTCTTTTTCCCGCGCCCGCGCATTCTTCACCGCTGCACGCAGTTTCGCTTTCAGCGCGCGGTCTTGATCGAGTAGGAGGCGGGGTCACCCCCGCCGTCCTCTCACACCACCGGACGTGCGGTTCCGCATCCGGCGGTTCATGAGACACACTGGAGTCGTCGCACCGTATCGAGCAGCGACACCAGCCCCAAACGATCAAAGTAGGCCTT
>DRLM01000056.1 GCA_011375345.1 Gammaproteobacteria bacterium | reverse complement strand
GCAAAGACCGGGTGCGGGCGGCTCTGCAAAACGCGCGGTTTGACTTCCCCGCCCGCCGCATCACCGTCAATCTGGCGCCCGCCGATCTGCCCAAAGAGGGGGGCCGTTTTGACCTGGCCATCGCTTTGGGGATCCTGGCCGCCTCGGGCCAGATTCCCGGCGCCGAACTGGCCCGCTACGAGTTCGCCGGCGAGCTGGCCCTCACCGGCGCCCTGCGCCCCGTCCGCGGCACCCTGCCCCTGGCCCTGCAATGCCGGGCGGCGGGCCGCATTCTGGTCCTGCCACCGGCCAACGCCGACGAAGCCGGCCTGGCCGCCGGCCTGGAGGTGCTGGCACCCGCTCATCTGCTCGAGCTGTGCCGGCATTTGCACGGCCAGGAACACCTGCCCCGCCACATCAGCGCCCCTCAGAACAGCACCGGCGTTTTACCCGGCCCCGACCTGGCCGAGGTGCGCGGCCAGCACCACGCCAAACGGGCCCTCACCGTGGCTGCCGCCGGCGGCCACAATCTGCTGCTCATCGGCCCCCCGGGCACCGGCAAAACCATGCTCGCCAGCCGCCTGCCCGGCATCCTCCCGCCCCTCAGTGATGAGGAGGCAGTGGCCAGCGCCGCCGTGCGGTCCATCGCCGGCCACACCCTCGACCCCGCCCGCTGGCGCCAGCGTCCTTTCCGCGCCCCCCACCACACCGCCTCCGGCGTGGCCCTGGTGGGGGGAGGCTCCGATCCCCGCCCCGGAGAAATCTCCCTGGCCCACAACGGCGTCCTGTTTCTGGACGAATTGCCGGAATTCGACCGACGGGTGCTGGAAGTGCTGCGCGAACCGCTGGAATCCGGTCGCATCATCATCTCCCGCGCCGCCCGCCAGGCGGAATTCCCCGCCCGCTTCCAACTCATTGCCGCCATGAACCCCTGCCCCTGCGGCCACCTGGGCGACCCCGCCGGCCGCTGCCGCTGCACCGCTGAACAAATCAGCCGCTATCGCGCGCGCCTTTCCGGCCCCCTGCTCGACCGCATCGACCTGCACGTGGAAGTGCCCAAGCTGCCTCATCAGAGCCTGGCGTGCGGCGCGGCGGAAGAGGACACAAGCAGCGCCGCCGTGCGCAAACAAGTGCATGCCGCCCGTGAACGTCAACTCGCCCGCGCCGGCAAGCTGAACCGCGACCTTGGCCCGAAAGAGCTGGAACAGCACGGCCGGCTGGACACCGAGGCCACCCGTCTGGTGCAGCGCGCCGTGGATAAACTGGGCCTGTCCGCGCGCGCCTACCACCGTGTGCTCAAAGTGGCCCGCACCATCGCGGATCTGGACGACAGGCCCGGGGTGCTGGCGCAGCATATGGCCGAGGCCATCGCCTACCGCAAACTGGATCGGCGCGACACACCAGCGCTGCATCTGGGAGGGTGAGGCCCAAAACGGGTGAATGAGCGGCGTGATTGCCGGGCGCCGGCCACCGCCTCCCGGGGAGAGCGCACCACAACGCGGCGCCGGGAGGCACCCGCCGGTTCCGCCGAGATTGTGGCACACGAGTACTCTTCGCCTTCACCCACCCTCGTTGCCACCCCGAATGCGCCGGCGTCCTGGCGGTCGCTTCTGACAAACCCCACCCCTTCCATTATCATGACCGGCGGTTTCACCCAGCGAGTGGCAGACAGGTCATGACAAACATCACGGACGGGAACGGTTCGCTGCTGGCACTGTATTTGCGCCAGCGCAGCTTGCTGCTGGAAGAGCTGCACCAGATCGACCCGGCCGCTGCGCTCACCCGCCTGCGCCAGGCGCTCCGGAATCTGGAACGGCCCTACGCCCAGCACGACGCGCCCCCCGGGCGCCAGGCCCAGTATCTGCACCATGCCCTGGGCCTCATCACCCAGACCCTGGCCGCCCTCACGGCGGTGGAAGGGCGCTGTCCGGCCAGCGTTGCGCCACGCCCCTACCGTTCAGCGGCGCGGCGCCGCACCTGGTTTCTGTGGGGCACGGCTGTCACCGCCCTGGGCGCCATGGCGGCGACCCTGCTGACAGACAAACTGGTCATTGCCGTGTTGGGCCTGGCGCTGTGCGCCATGTTCGCGGCGGTGGCGGCCTCCCAGCGGGACAGCGATGAGTCATACAACCCTTACGCCACCGCCCCGGCAGCACTGGCGCTGGATCTGGACAGCCTGGACGGCACCCTGTCCCGCGCCCTGCGCCAAGCCGACGATCTGCTCGCCCTCACGGCACAGAGCGACGCGGCGGCCGCCGGCCAGCATCCCCTGACCCGGGTGGATCCCGACCGTCTCCTCACTTTGCTGCAGGACACCGCCGCCCACCGCGCGGTGACCGAGCCGGACAAATCCGCCGGCGATCTCGCTGCCGAGGCCGTGCGCCTCCTGCACCAGGCCGGGCTGGCGCTGCAGGACTACCGCCCCGAGCACGCCGCTTGGTTCGAGGAGCGCCCCGCCGGAGTCCGGGACATCATCACCCTGCTGCCCGCCCTCACCGACCGCGACGGGGTGCTGGTGCGCAAGGGCATCGTGCTGGCGCCGCTCTCATGAACGATACCAGCACACTGCAACTGCCGGCTGCCCCACGCCTGGCCGCCCACACCAAAGACGTGGTGGGCTTCGACCTAGGACACGGCGACACCTCCGTCACCCGCGCCCCCGCCGCCGGCGGCCGGGTGGATACCCTGGAGATCCGCAAAGGGCTGAAAGTCATCCCCACCGCCGTGGGCAGCGGCCGCGGCGGCCAGACGGTGATTGGCGATGAGACCTTCCAGCGCGGCGTCAGCACCGTCTACCAGCAATTCAAAAGCCCCTACCTGGACGACCCGGCCGTGGCCGGGCCCCTGGCCGCATTCCTCACCGAGGCCGTCAAGCGCCTGCGGGACAACCACAGCACCATCGCCTTCGATGACACCACCCTGCTGGTGTTCGGCTGCCCCTCGGCCTGGAGCGCACGGCAGCGGAAAAGTTACAGCGACTTCCTGGGCCGCCAAGTGGGCCGCGCCCAACACATGCTGGTGGCGGAGTCCCGCGCCGCCCTTATCACCGTCAAAGAAGAGGGTCACCTCAAAGAAGACGAACTGCGCGAGCCCATTTTGATCATTGATATGGGCTCATCCACCACCGATTTCACCTTCGTGCGCGACTTGGCGCCGGTGGAACTGGCCATCGGCGCCGACCGGCCCTTGGGCGCCGCCACCATCGAGCGGGAGCTGCTGCGCCAGACCCTGGCCCGCGCCCCGGACCGCTCCGCCATCGAGGCCTGGTGGCAACAGGCGCCGGCCGAGCTTCAGCGCACCCTGTGGGAATTCCGCAAGGCCAAGGAAGACTATTTCCGCGACGAGGCCGCCTACGCCCAGGGCGAGACCTTGCCCCTGGCCCTCACCTACCGGCCGGGCGAGTCCGCCAGGCTGCGCCTGGAGGCCGAGCTGACGGCGGCGGATTTTCAAGCCGCCATCGACACCCCCGTGGCCGATTTGGGCCCCCGCCCCCTCGCATGGCGGGCCCGCTTCCAGGCCGATGTGGGGACGGCCAAAGCCACGATCCAAGGCCTCAACGGCGGGCCGCCCCGCATCATCATTCTCACCGGCGGCGCCTCCCGCATGGGCTTTGTGCGCCACATTGTGGAACAGCACTTCGCTGCCCCCACCGCCGTGCGGACCGCACCGGCACCGGAGCACGCCATCGCCATAGGCTTGGCCCTGGCCGGTTCCATCCGCTATCGCACCCAGTCTTTTCTGGACGAAGTGGCCCGGCTCATCGACTCCGGCCAAATCAGCCACACCATCGAGTCCACCCTGGCGGATTTCGCCCAGGCCTTCGCCCACGCCGTGACCGAGAGCGCCACGGAACGCTTCATCCTGCCCGAATTCCTGGCCTGGCGCCGGGCCCCGGAGGGGCGGCTGCGGGACGTGGCGGCGCGGGTCTCCGCCCGCATGCAACACTGGCAAGACTCCGCCGAGGGCCGCCACCACATGCTGCGGGCGCTCACCCCCTGGTACAAGCAACTGGAAGACCGCCTGCACGAACTCACCTCACCACTGTGCCTGCACTACCGCCTGGCAGCCGACGTGCTGGATCTCCCCAAGGACGCCATCAGCCCCACACATGCCGAAGCCGCCACCGACCCGGACGCCCTGCTGTTCGGCGATGTGCGCCTCATCATGAGCGCCGTGCTGGCCACCGTCAGCTTCGTCACGGGCTCGGTGTTGTTTGGCACTGGCACCGCCATTTTGCTGCCCACCGGCCATCTGGCGCCGGTGCTGGCCGGACTGTTCATGTGGCTGCTGTCCGAAGCGGCCAAGGAATGGGTCATCGATCAAATGATGGACATGACCCTGCCGCGCCTCCTCCGCAGGCTCTATCCCGAAGCCTGGCTGGTGCGCAGCGTGCGGGGACGGGCAGCGGAAACGGAGGAACACATCCGCAGCGAAATCATCCGCAGCCTGATGGGGGGCTACCCGGGCAGCGACAAAGAGCGGGCGGACAAAGAACAACTGGCCGCAAAGGCGCGCAAGGAAATCATCGCCAAATTGAACAACGCCGTGGTGAGCGCGCTGCGCGAGCGGGCGGAGGCAGCGAGTGTTTTGATTCGATAAACAGCGGGTGAACAGCCGGTCTTCACGCACCATACATCCTGTGTATAACCTGACCAGGCTCAACCCGTAGCTTATGCCGTGGATGGGAAATGCCTCCCACCACAGCGCCACATTGAGGGAGGCGGGTAGTGAAAGAACTGAGCACAGAGAAGGCAAAACTGAACCGCGACCGTGGTCAGATCTTATCTTTTTCCTTCCCGAAACAAAAAATGGAATATGGAAAATCCATGAGTCAGTTGCTGCTCGCCATGCCTTCTCCCTTCTAAATGGGGCGGGGGCGGAAAATCTTGCGCGGCAATACACCTTCGTTCCAAAAATACATTATGGCTAGCCCACCCCTCTCTTTGCGGGACGATGCGTTCTGCCAGGGGTGTTGGTATTTTACGGAGGCGCGGGTTCTGACTCAGCCGTTCAATGCGCTGCGACAGGCGCTGAGCTGCAAACGGGGCGGGTTCAGGGAGAAGGAAAACGGCGCGGCACTTTTCAGGGTTTTGATGCCGAGAATGTTGCGCCCGGCGCCCGGCAGCACGGCCACTTCGATATCGTTGAGATAGCAGCGCTCCCCCAAGCGCAGGCTGCGCACATGGTAGATGGGCACTTGCTGTTTGCTGCCGTCCGCCATAACGCCCGAGAGGTTTTTAAGATGGCGGACGGCGTTCTTTTTTTCCAGGGCGGCAAAGACGGCGCTGTTGATCACCGTGTAGGTGGAGCCCGTGTCCACCATCAGGCTGAGTTCGCCATAGTCCGGCAAGTAAGCGGCGATGTAATACGTGGATGCGGGGCTTTCCCGCAAGGGCAGATCGACCCCGAACACCTCGGCCGGCGCGCCCCTGAGGGGAGCGCAGAAAAGCAAGCCGACCAAAAGCCACACCTTGTGTGTCACGCCATGAGTTCCCGTATGTGCAGGCTGTTCAACGCTAAAAGTGTCGGCCGTTGCCGGGTGAGAGTTTAGAAGCTTTGTGGCGCGACGGAAGCAGCGGCGGGGCCAGATACCGGTTTGTTGGCGTCGCCGGAGCGCGACGGTGGCGCTCACTCCGGCGCGCGTCGGCAAGTCATTGTATTACCATCGCCATCAGTGGGCGTGCCACAAGGACGAACCGCTTGGACCTGTCGCGCCGTCTCCTCGCTGCGACACCGGATGGATGAAAAGGCCCGGGGCGCAACGGGAACAAGCCAGAATTTCAAAGACTTAATGATGTGGCACGCCCGGTGCTTGAGCATTCAGCGGCAGTGTGGAAGCGGCGTGTGCAGGGAGTACATCACTTCCGGCGCCGTCCCGGACATTTTTGGAGGAACCATGTATTTGACGAAAAATCCGCAGAGTTTACTGGGTGCAATGGGCTTGTCACTGCTGTTGGCCATGACTGGGGTTTATGCCGGTCAGACCGCCACGGGCGATGAGAGCGAAGAGCGTTTCGTGGCCCTGGACAGCAATCACGATGGCACGATTTCGCCCGAAGAGGCTGAAGCCAGTCCCGGCTTGGCGGCAGAATTTGCCGCGGCCGATGAGAACAGGGACAACAAGCTGGACAAAACGGAGTTCGCCCGCTTTGAAGTGAGTGACGACCACTGAATCGGCTCCGGCCACAATCAGGCCGGTTTCTCGGCACGGCTTCGGCCGTGCTTTTTTGTGGTGCGCCAGGCATGGCGCGTAGCGCCGTGACTGGCGCTATTTCCCGAGCTGTGGTGGCGAGGGGATGACCTGGGGGTGCAAGTCCCCTACCGGCCCGGCAAGGGGAACGGTTAGCCGAACGGCAAAGGTGCCCATC
>DRLM01000055.1 GCA_011375345.1 Gammaproteobacteria bacterium | reverse complement strand
GATATGGAGAGCCTCTATCTGGGCGGTGTCACCATGACCGGGCGCTGTTTCGCCGGCGGCGCCTTGACTGCGGAACGCTGGGACCGGGCCGTGCTCGCCGCCCGCCGCGAACTGGAGCCCGTGGAACGGCGTTTTCGCGGGGGTTGGGAGGTGGCCGTGGGTGCTTCCGGCACGGTGCGTGCCATTGCCGCCGTGCACGAGGCGGCGGGCTGGAGCGATGGCCGCATTACCCGCGAGGGGATGAAGCGCCTGCGCGGGGCGCTGTTGAAACAAGGCCACGCCGACAAGCTGGCCCTGCCCGGCCTGGATCCGGACCGGGCCCCGGTGCTGGCCGGCGGCGCTGCCATTCTGTGGGCGGTGTTTGAGGCGCTGGGCATCGACACCATGACTGTCGCCAACGGGGCGCTGCGCGAAGGGGTGCTCTACGATCTCATCGGCCGCCTGGAACACCACGACGCCCGCGAGCGGGGCGTGCGAGGTCTGGCGGAGCGCTTTCATGTGGACCCCGCCCAGGCCCGGCGGGTGAGTGACACCGCAGGGGCGCTGTTTCGCAGCGCTGCCGGACCCTGGGGGCTGGGGGGGCAGCACGCTGATATGCTGCGTTGGGCCGCAGCGTTGCACGAACTGGGCCTGAGCGTGGCCCACAGTCAGCACCACAAACACGCGGCCTATTTGCTGCAGCATGCCGACATGGCCGGTTTTTCGCGTCAGGAGCAGGCGGCGCTGGCGGTATTGGTGCGGGTGCACCGGCGCAAATTCGCCCGGGGGGCTTTTGACGTTTTGCCCAAAGGCGTACGGGGGGACTATGTCAAACTGGCGGTCTTGCTGCGTCTGGCGGTGTTGCTGCGGCGGGGACGCCGGGACGAGGCGGTCCCCCTTGCGCTCACCGTTGAGGAAAACGTTCTGTCGTTGCAGTTCGCGCCCGGCTGGCTGGCCGGACACCCGCTCACCCGGGCGGATCTGGAAGAGGAGGCGCGCCGGCTGGCGGCTGTGGACATCACCTTAACAGCTTGTTGAAAAAGGCCGGGAAGGCTTTTTTCAACATCCTGTAATGTCCCTTTGTTCAGAACTCCGCCAGGGTCTCCAGCAAATAGGCCTGGGCCGAAAGGCCGGCTTCGCCGTCTGCCGCAGTGATCCGGGTGTAGTGGCCGTCGGCTTGCAGCGCCCAGGCTTGGGTGTTGTCTTTGAGATACGCCTCCAGATCTTTGATGACCCGCTGTTTGAGTGCTTTGTCGGTGATGGGAAAAGCGGTCTCCACCCGCTGGAACATATTGCGTTCCATCCAGTCGGCGCTGCTGCAGAACACCTCATGCTCGCCGCCATTGCGAAAGCAAAACACCCGGGTGTGCTCCAAAAAGCGCCCGACGATGGAGCGTACCCGGATGTTCTCCGACACGCCCGCAACGCCGGGCCGCAAACGGCATATGCCGCGGATGATGAGGTCAATCTTCACCCCGGCCCGGGAGGCGCGGTAGAGGGCCTGGATCAACTGCGGTTCGGTCAGCGAGTTCATTTTCGCGATGATACGGGCCTTGCGGCCCTGACGGGCCAGGGCCGCTTCCCGTTCGATGCGTTCCAGCATGGCGGGGTGCAAGGTGAAGGGGGACTGCAATAATTTGTTGAGCTTGCTCACTTTGCCCAGGCTGGTGAGCTGCAAAAAGATTTTCCGCACGTCGTCACCCATGGCCTTGTCACAGCTGAGCAGGCCGTAGTCGGTGTAGAGGCGGCTGGTGCGGGCGTGGTAGTTGCCCGTGCCCAGGTGCACGTAATGGCGCAGGCGGCGGCCTTCTCGTCGCACCACCAGAATCATTTTGGCGTGGGTTTTGTAGCCCACCACGCCGTAGACCACGTGGGCGCCGGCGTCTTGCAGGCGGGTGGCCAGGGCGATGTTGGCCTCTTCATCGAAGCGGGCGCGCAGCTCCACCACCACCGTCACTTCCTTGCCCGCTTTGGCGGCGTTGACCAGGGCATCGACGATGGCCGAATCGGGGCCGGTGCGGTAGAGGGTCTGCTTGATGGCCAGCACCTGGGGGTCCGCCGCCGCCTGGCGCACGAAGTCCACCACCGGGGCGAAGGACTCGAAGGGATGGTGCAACAGCAGATCCTGCTTGCCCACGGCCTCAAACAGATTGGCGCCCACGCTGAGCTGGCGCGGCAGACTGGGGGTGAAGGCGGGGAATTTCAGCTCCGGCCGGTCCACCAGATCGTAAATTTCCTGGAGGCGGTTGAGATTCACCGGGCCGTTGACCTGATACAAATCATCGGCGCCCAGCTTGAAGGTGTTGAGCAAAAAGGCGGCCATCTCAGCAGAGCAGTTGTCCGCCACTTCCAGCCGCACCGCTTCGCTGTAATTGCGCGAGGGCAGTTCGCCTTCCAGGGCGCGCAGCAGATCGTCCACCTCTTCTTCATCCACGAACAGGTCGCCATTGCGCGTGACCCGGAACTGGTAGCAGCCTTGCGCCGTCATGCCGGGGAAAAGCATATCGACGAAGGCGTGGATAACGGAGGACAAGAACACGAAGTCGTAGGGGCCGTTGCCTTCGATGTCCGTTGGCAGGTGAATCAAACGGGCCAGGGCCCGGGGGGCCTGGACGATGGCGGTGCCGCTGGTGCGGCCAAAGGCGTCCTTGCCTTGCAGGGAGACGGCGAAGTTCAGGCTTTTGTTCAGGATCTTGGGAAAGGGATGGGCGGGATCCAGCCCCAGGGGGCTGAGCACGGGCAGCAATTCCTCGCGGAAATAGCGCTTCAGCCAGATGCTTTGTTGCTCGTTCCACTCGTCGCGGCGGACGAAACGCACCGACTCCCCGGCCAGGGCGGGAATCAGGATGTCGTTCAGCACCCGGTATTGGTCTGCCACCAGGGCGTGAGCGCGCAGTCCCACGGCCTTCAGCAGCTCCGGCGGCGGGATGTTGTCAGGGCCGGCCTGCACTGATCCCAGGGCGACTTTTTGTTTCAAACCGGCCACGCGGATTTCAAAAAACTCATCCAGATTGGTGCTGGAGATACACAAATAGCGCAGCCGCTCCAACAAGGGCATGTTGTCATCCATGGCCAGTTCGAGCACCCGCTGATTGAATTCCAACAGGCTCAGTTCGCGGTTGAGATAGTATTCGGGCAGCTTGAAATTGATATCATCCATCGGATCGATGAGGAATATGACGGATTTGTGACCACAGTGGCAGGTGCTGCTGGCGCCGGCTCCGCGCTGCCGTTTGTGGCGGAATCTTAGCCTGTGCGCAACTGTTCAGCTCATCCCCGCCTGGCCCGACGACGGCGTCAGAAATGTTCATTTCGCATCCTTTCGCATCCTTGTCAGACTTTGAGCCGATACCCCGTTTTGAATATCCAGGTGATGGCCGCGAGGCAAAGCAGCATGAAAACAAAAATCATCCCCACGCTCACGGCCACACTCACATCGGCGGTGCCGTAAAAGCTCCAGCGGAAACCGCTGATGAGGTAGACCACCGGGTTGAACAGGGTGATCGTCTGCCACGGCTGCGGCAGCATATTGATGGAATAAAAGGCGCCGCCCAGGAAAGTCAGCGGCGTCACCACCATCATCGGAACAATCTGCAGTTTTTGAAAATCATCCGCCCACAGGCCGATGATGAACCCGAACAGGCTGAAAGTGACCGCGGTGAGCAGCAGGAAAGTGACCATCCACAGCGGGTGGGCGATCTCATAATCTACAAACAGACGTGCGGTGGCGAGTATCAGAACGCCGATAATCAGCGATTTCGACGCCGCAGCGCCGACATAGCCGATGACGATTTCCATGGCGGAAACCGGTGCCGAGAGCACCTCGTAAATCGTGCCGGTGAACTTGGGAAAATAGATGCCGAATGAGGCATTAGAGATGCTTTCGCTGAGCAGGGACAGCATCAGCAGGCCGGGAATGATAAACGCGCCGTAGCTGATGCCGTCGATCTCGCCCATGCGCGAGCCGATGGCCGCACCGAAGACGACGAAATAAAGCGACGTCATGAGTATGGGAGAGGCGATGCTCTCCATGAGCGTGCGCCAGGTGCGGGCCATTTCGAAAAGGTATATGGCGCGGATGGCGTAGACGTTCATTGCGTTTCCTTCACCAGGCTTACGAAAATTTCTTCCAGCGAGCTTTCGCTGGAATGCAAATCCTTAAAGCCGATGCCCAATTGGTCCAACTGGCGCAGCAGCTCGCGGATACCGGTCTGATCCCGGTGTGAGTCGAAAGTGTAGACCAGCACAGTACCGTCCTGCGCCAGCTCCAGGGGACAGGTGCCCAGCGCCGCCGGGATCGCCGCCAGGGGCGCTTGCAGTGTCAGCGCGAGGCGTTTTTTCCCCAGCCGGCGCATCAGTGTGGTTTTGTCCTCCACGACGATGATGCGGCCTTTGTTGATGACGCCGATCCGGTCCGCCATCTCTTCCGCTTCCTCGATATAGTGGGTGGTGAGAATGATGGTGACACCCCTGGCGCGCAGCCGCCGCACCATCTCCCACATGTCCCGCCGCAGTTCCACATCCACGCCCGCCGTGGGCTCGTCCAGAAACAACACCTGTGGTTCATGGGCGAGGGCTTTCGCAATCAACACCCGGCGCTTCATCCCGCCGGACAGGGTCATGATGCGTTCGTTGCGCTTGTCCCACAGGGAAAGTTCGCGCAGCACCTGTTCGAGGTAGGCCGGCGCGGGCGGCTTTCCGAACAGGCCGCGGGAGAAATTCACCGTTGCCCACACGCTTTCGAAGGCGGCGGTGGCCAGTTCCTGGGGCACCAGCCCGATTTTGCCGCGGGCGGCGCGATAGTCTGCCACAATGTCGTGACCGTCCACCGAAACATGGCCTCCGCTTGCGGTGACGATGCCGCAGATAATGCCGATTAACGTGGTTTTGCCCGCGCCATTGGGTCCCAGCAAGGCGAAGATTTCACCGCGGTGGATCTCGAGACTGATGTTGTCCAGCGCCCGCGGGCCAAAAGTGTAGGTTTTGGAAACCTGGCTGACAGAAATAACCGGATCCACGGGATAGCCACAGCGTGTGAAGGAAAGGCTGGGCATTATATCCGGTGTTCGGAACTTGTGCGGCGGTGATGCCGGCCTGTCTGCCCGGCAGAAGTTCTCCCAAGGCCCAGGTCCGACCCCATTCATTTTCGCGTGGTACCATTTTGGCCGGTGGGGCTGCGGTGGGATGCCCGGTGGGGGCGGGATATGGGTTGCCGGCCACGGCGGCGATGCACTCTCCGCGGTGGGGGATTCGCCGTGCGCCGTCCGGGCCGCCTGTAGCGCAAATCAGATTGGAGTGCCCATGTCTGAGACTCAATCAAGTTCCCAACCCATTGTCATTATCGGTACCGGCCTGGCCGGCTATACCCTGGCGCGGGAGCTGCGCAAACTGGATCGCCAGACGCCATTGGTGCTGCTCAGCAAAGACGACGGTGCCAGCTATTCCAAACCCATGTTGTCCGCCGCCCTGGCGCAGGGCAAAACCCCCGCGGATCTGACCCTGGCCAAAGCGGCCAGCATGGCGGAACAGTTGGCGGCGGACATACGGCCGCATACCGTGGTCACCGGCATTGACCCTGCGGGGCACCGCGTTCGGCTGGGCGAAGGCGTGCTGGAATACCGGCAGCTTGTGCTGGCGGTGGGGGCGAGCCCCATTCGCCTGCCGCTGGCGGGCGATGCCGCCGGTGAGGTGTTTTCCGTGAACAACCTGGCGGACTACTCCCGCTTCCGCGCCATGGCTGATCCGGCCCGGCGCGTGGCCGTCATCGGTGCCGGGCTGATCGGCTGCGAGTTCGCCAATGATCTGGCGGCGGTGGGGAAAGAGGTGGTGGTCATCGCTCCCGAGGCCACCCCCCTGGGGCGGCTGCTGCCGCCCCAGGCCGGCGCCGCGTTGCAGCAGGGTCTGGCGGAGGCCGGTGTGCAGTGGCGCCTGGGTGCGACGGTGGAGGCCGTCAACCGCCGCGCCGACGGCCTCCGGCTGCGGCTCTCCGATGGGCAGACGCTGGAGACGGACGGTGTTCTGGCGGCGGTGGGCCTGTGTCCCGATACCCGTCTGGCGGAGCAGGCCGGTCTTGCGGTGGCGCGGGGCGTGGCCGTGAACCGCGAGCTGCGCAGCAGTGACCCTGATATTTTCGCCCTGGGTGACTGCGCCGAAGTGGCCGGTCTGGTGCTGCCCTTCGTCATGCCCATCATGCACGCCGCCCGCGCCCTGGCCAAAACCCTGGCCGGTCAGCCCACCCCGGTCACCTATCCCGCCATGCCGGTGGTGGTGAAAACGCCCGCCCATCCGGTGGTGGTGACCCCGCCGCCGGCCGGGGCCCCCGGCAGCTGGCAGGTGGAGCGCCGGCCGGAGGGGGTGCGGGCCCGCTATCTGGGTCCGGACGGTGCCTTGCTGGGGTTCGCCCTCACCGGCGCCCTGGTGGCGGAAAAGCAGGCGCTGACCCGAGAGCTGCCCCCGCTGCTGGCGTGAGCGTCCCATGCTCCTGGCATACGCTGTCCGCGGCGGCCGCCGCGGCTGAACTGAACGTTGACCCGGCGCGGGGCCTGAGCCAGCGTGCTGCCGCCGCCCGCCTCGCTGAACACGGCCCCAACCTGCTTCCGGCCGCCCGGCGCCGTGGCCCCGCCCGTCTGCTGGCGGCGCAGTTCAGCGATGTCATGATCCTGGTGCTCATCGCCGCCGCCGTCGTGGCCGCCCTGGTGGGCGAGCCGGTGGACGCTGCCGCCATTGCCGTGATCATTATTTTGAATGCGGTAATCGGCTTTGTTCAGGACTACCGGGCCGGGCGCGCCCTGGCCGCCCTTCAGGACCTGGCTGCTCCCCGTGCCCGGGTGCGGCGCGGCGGGCGGGTGCTGGAGGTGGATGCCCGCGCACTGGTGCCGGGGGACGTGGTGCTGCTGGAGGCGGGTGATATTGTCCCGGCCGATTTGCGCCTGGTGGAAGCCGCCGGGCTGACGGTCAACGAAGCCGCCCTCACTGGTGAGTCCATTCCCGTTGTCAAAGCCCCCGGGGCGCGGGCCGTGGCCACAGCCCCGCTGGGGGAGCGGCGCAACATGGCCTTCAAGGGCACCACCGTGACCCGCGGGCGGGCCGCGGGGCTGGTGGTGGCCACGGGGCCGCATACCGAGCTCGGCCGCATCGCCGCCCTGTTGGAGACGGCGGAGCAGGGGCGCACGCCGCTGCAGCGCCGCCTCGCCCGTTTCGGCCGCCGTCTGGCCCTGGCGGTGCTGGCCGTGTGCGCGCTGATTTTCATTGCCGGCCTGTTGCGGGGCGAAGCCCCGCTACTGATGTTTCTGACGGCAGTGAGCCTGGCCGTGGCCGCCATCCCCGAGGCCCTGCCCGCCGTGGTCACCATCACCCTGGCCCTGGGGGCGCGCCGCATGGTGGGGGAAAATGCCCTGGTGCGGCGCCTGCCCGCGGTGGAGACCCTGGGTTCGGTCACCGTCATCTGCACCGACAAAACCGGTACCCTCACCGAAAACGCCATGCGGCTGGAGAAAGTCTGTAGTGCTGCCGGCGAGCACGACGGCCTGCCTTCCGGCGACACGCTTCCGGGCCGGGCCCTGGGCACCGCCCTGGCCCTCAGCAATGACGTGCAGCGGGGCGCCGCCGGTTGGGTGGGTGATCCCACGGAAATCGCCCTGGTGGAGGCTGCCGCCGCGGCCGGTTACGACAAAGCAGCCTTGAGCGCCGTCCGCCCCCGCATCGCCGAGCGCCCCTTCGACGCCGCCCGCCAGTGCATGACCACGGTGCACGGTGGCGAGTCGCCGGTGGCCTACACCAAGGGAGCGCCCGAGGCGGTGCTGGGCCGTTGCCGGGCGGTGCTCACCGCCGCGGGGCCGGCCCCCCTGGAGACGGCCGCCTGGCTGGCCCGGGCCGAAGCCCTGGCGGCCCGGGGTTTCCGGGTGCTGGCGGTGGCCTGCCGCGAGCTGGGCTCAGCGGACGAACCGCCGGAGCAGGATCTGCTGTTGCTGGCCCTGGTGGCCCTCATGGACCCGCCCCGGGCCGAAGCCGCGGCGGCGGTGGCCGAGTGCCGCCGCGCCGGGATCACCCCGGTGATGATTACCGGGGATCACCCCGGCACCGCCCGTGCTGTCGCCCGCCGGGTGGGCATCGCCGGGGAAAAGGCCACGGTGCTGCTGGGGGAGGAACTGGCGACCCTGTCCGGGCCGGCCTTGCGGGAGCGGGTGCTGGATATCGCGGTGTACGCGCGGGTGGCGCCGGCGCAGAAGCTGCGCATCGTTGAGGCCCTGCAAGAGCGGGGACAGGTGGTGGCCATGACCGGTGACGGTGTCAACGATGCCCCCGCCCTCAAGCAGGCCGACATTGGCGTGGCCATGGGCCGGGGCGGTACCGAGGTGGCGCGGGAGGCCGCCGACCTGGTGCTGCTGGACGACAACTTCGCCACCATCGTCGCCGCGGTGAAAGAAGGGCGGCGGCTGTATGACAACATCCGCAAGTTCATCAAATACACCATGACCAGCAACGCCGGTGAGATCTGGGTGTTGTTTCTCGCCCCCTTCCTGGGTTTGCCCCTGCCCTTGCTGCCCATCCATATCCTGTGGATCAATCTGCTCACCGACGGCCTGCCCGGTCTGGCCCTGGCGGCGGAACCGGCCGAGGGGGACGTCATGGCGCGGCCGCCGCGGCCCCTGAAGGAGAGCGTCTTCGCCCATGGCATGTGGCAGCATATTCTCTGGTGCGGCCTGCTCATCGGCGGCGTCAGCCTCGCCGCCCAGGCCTGGGCCCTGGCCGGGCACGACGCTCACTGGCAGACCATGGTCTTTACCACCCTGGTGTTCGCCCAGCTGGCCCAGGTGTTCGCCGTGCGCGGCGAGCGCCAGTCCCTGTTTGCCCAGGGTGTGTTCAGCAACGGCTGGCTGCTGGGCGCGGCGGGGCTCACCGCGGCGCTGCAACTGGCGGTGATATATCTGCCCGGTGTGCAAGGCGTCTTCAAAACCGGGGCGCTGACGGTGGGTGAACTGGCCTTTTGCCTGGCGCTCCCGCTTTTGGTGTTGGTGGCGGTGGAAGTGGAAAAAGCACTGCTGCGACGGGGCTGGCTGTATCGCTGAGCCGGGGCGCGCCCGCAGCGGCAGGGGAGCCGGCCTAAATTGAAACCTTCGCATTAATCCATTAAATTGCCGAGGGAATTTTGCGCAGCCTGGGTGGTGTCATGAAATCCGGCAAAGTGTCTTCGTTTTCGCAAGCTGTGCAACCGTCCGCCGGCGCTGCGACAGCGCTGGAAAAGCGGCTCGCCGTGGCGGTGCTGCGTATCCTGGGCGATCCCCGGATCAGCGTGACCTTGTGGGACGGCACCGTGATCCCTCCCGGGACGGGCAGCGCACGGGTGGGGTTCACCGTGCGCGACCGCAAGTGGTTCTGGCGTTTGCTGTGGCGCCCCGAGTTGAGCTTCGGCGACGGCTACAGCGCCGGCCGCATTGACCTGGACGGGGATCTGACGGAGCTGGTGGAACGGGTGCGCGAGGTCCGCCCCCCCTATCTTTCCCGCAGCCCCCTCGCCCGGCTGCTGCTCGGCGGCCTGACCCGCCGGCGTAAGACCGCCACCGTGCGCCGCGCCCGGGACAACATTCATCACCACTACGACATCGGCAACGACTTCTACCGCCTGTGGCTGGACCCGGAAATGGTCTACACCTGCGCCTATTATCCCGCGCCCGCCTTGAGCCTGGCCCAGGCCCAGCTGGCCAAGATGGAACATGTATGCCGCAAGCTGCGCTTGCGCCCCGGCCAGCAGGTGGTGGAGGCCGGCTGCGGCTGGGGGGCCCTGGCGCGCTACATGGCGCGCCACTACGGCGTGAAGGTGAAGGCTTACAACGTCTCGCAGCAGCAGCTTCGCTATGCCCGCGAACGGGCGCGGAGGGAGGGGCTGGCGGACCGGATTGAATACCTGGAAGACGACTACCGCAACATCACAGGCGACTACGACGCTTTTGTTTCCATCGGCATGCTGGAACACGTGGGGCGGGGCAATTTCCGCGCCTTGAGCCGGGTGATCGACCGGGTGTTGAAGCCGGAGGGCATGGGCCTGCTGCACAGCATCGGCCAGAACGAACCCGAGCCCATGACACCGTGGATCGCCGCGCGCATCTTTCCCGGTGCCTACACGCCCACCCTGCAGGAAATGGTGGGATTGCTGGAGCCCCATGATTTCGCCGTGCTGGATGTGGAAAACCTGCGCCGCCACTACGCCCGGACCTGTGCCCACTGGCTGGCCAATTTTGAAGCGTGCGCCGAGCAGGTGCGCGCCATGTTCGACGAGCCCTTTGTGCGGGCCTGGCGTTTGTATCTGGCCTCCTCCGCGGCCTCGTTCAATGTCGGCAGCCTGCAACTCTACCAGGTGGTATTCACCCGCCGGACCAACAACGCCCTGCCGTGGTCGCGCGCAGACCTGTACCGCGAAGCGGTGGCGCAATAATGGAATGCTGCGATGCCCTGATCGTCGGCGGCGGACCCGCCGGTTCCACCTGCGCCCGGCAGCTCTGCCAGGCGGGCCTGGACGTGGTGGTGATGGACAAACATCGTTTTCCCCGCGACAAGGTATGCGCCGGCTGGATCACGCCGGGCCTGGTGGACGAGCTGGATTTGAACGTGGCGGACTACCAGCGCGGGCGTGTGTGGCAGCCCATCAAAAATTTTCGCACCGGCCTGATCGACGGTCCCGCTGTCTTCACCGCCTACGATCAGGTGGTGAGCTACGGCATCCTGCGCCGCCAGTTCGATGACTACCTGCTCCGGCGCGCGGGTGCCCGTCTGCGTCTGGGAGAGGCGGTGAAAACACTGCAGCGCCAGGGCAACGACTGGATTGTCAACGGCGTGGTGCGCACGCCGTTGCTCATAGGCGCCGGCGGGCACTTCTGCCCCGTCGCCCGCCGGCTCGGCGCCGGGCCGGGTCGGGACGAGCCAATCATTGCCGCCCAGGAGGTGGAGTTTCCCCTCAGCCCGGCACAAGCGGCGCGCTGCGGCGCCGCCGGCGACACCCCGGAGCTTTATTTCTGCCATGACCTCAAAGGCTACGGCTGGTGTTTCCGCAAGGGGGACTACCTCAACATCGGCCTGGGGCGCGAAGACTCCCACCAGTTGCCGCGGCATGTGGCTGCCTTTCTCGGCTTCCTGGTGCAGCGGGGCACCGTGCCCGATGACGCCTCGCAGCATTTCAAAGGCCATGCCTACCTGCTCTACACCCAAAGGCGGCCCCGTCCCCTGGTTGCCGACGGCGCCCTGCTCATCGGCGACGCCGCCGGTCTGGCCCATCCTCAAAGCGGCGAAGGCATCCGTCCCGCCGTCCAATCCGCCCTCATTGCTGCCGCCGCTGTCGCCGCGGCCCGGGGGGACTACCGCCGCGCCCGCCTGGCCGCCTACCCGCGGGATATGAGCGCTTTGTTCGGCCCCCGCCGCGGCAAGGTGGCGTTCACCGCCCACCTGCCGCCAGGGCTTTCGAAGTGGCTGGCCGCCCGGCTGCTGGCATCACCCTGGTTCAGCCGCAGGGTGTTGCTGGACCGGTGGTTCTTGCACCGTCAACAGGCGCCGGTAAAAGTGACAGGCGGGCCCTGACGGGGCAGCGCGCAGGCGGGCATCGCCTCCGCCGGGAAATTTAGCCGGCGCTTCGCTTCGCCCTCTCCCCTGCGGGAAGAGGGTGGGGGTGAGGGGCGGGCAAAGAATGGCAGGGCAGGCCCCGAATCTGGCTGTTCTCATCGGGCTGAAACGTGTGACCGGACCGCCTTTCAGCCGCGCCCCGGCGCCACCGGCTCCAGCCAGTGGCGTATTCACAATCTGAACAAAGCGCTTGGCAGCCGCCGCCGGGGCCGGCACCGGCGGAGTACCGGTGTTCGGCCCTCGCCCTGTCCCCGGCGGGTCCGCTGGTGTTATCTATCTGTTATCTCCTCTGAGTTATGCTGTCGCCATCCGCGGCCCGCCCGCGGGCGGGAGGCAGGGACTCAAGACAAGGGGAGGGCGTCCAGTGGCCGGGAACGGCATTGCCACGGAACGATACGCATACTACGAAGCCGAGCGCAGCGCGCTGCGGCAGGAGCTGCACAATCTCAAAGGGTGCCAGATCACCTTTCTCACCACCACCATCACCGCCACGGGCCTGCTGCTGGGCCTCAGCGCCACTTTTCTCAAACACGGCGCAGACGATGCGGCCCGTCTCCAGGGGCTTGCCCTCTTTCTGCCCCTGGCGGTGATCATTCCCTTCTGGTGGATCTTTTTTGACAAGGCCAAGACCATCACCCGGGTGGTGGGTTACTACCGGGTGCTGGAAGGCCTTATGCTGGGGCGCTACGAGGCAAAGAGATACCACGGCTGGGAAAACGCCCTGGAGAAAATGCGGCGTTTTCGGGAAAAAAAACAAGGCGCCAAGGCTTACAAAGTTGAGCCCGAATATCAAATCCCCTGGTCACGCATCATCTTCCTGACCACCAGCAACCGCTACTGGCCCATCTGCTATTACATCTTTTTGATACTCAGCCTCATCAGCTTTTTCCTTGGTGTCACCACGGTACAGGACTTGGATTGCGGCCGGGCAGTGCTCGAAATCGCCCTTGCCGTCATCATCATGATCTCAGCCGCCGTCAACCTGCAGGCCGTATGGAACCTCATCAATGGAGCAAATTCCTACCGTGCCAACGAAAAAGCCTGGAAGAAAATATTGAAAGTGAGACGCCGCAGAACGAGAGTGCCTGATGAGGCAAACGGAATGGCGCCCGAGAGTTACATGAGGGGAAAAATTCAGTCGCTGAAAGCCCGCCAGCCACGCCCGAACCGCCCACTGGGAAAGGATTTCCATCATGAATAAGCAAGAACACAAACTGGAGAGTGACATCATGGAAACGCAACACCACCCGTCACTGCGATTTCTTGTCCTCGGGCTGATTGCCCTGTTGTGCTCTCTGTCTACCGCCCAGGCCGCCACCGTCTACACGGAAGACTTCGAGGCCGGCGCCGCCGGCTGGAGCATGGACAACGGTGTGTGGGAGATCGGTACTCCCAGTGCCGGTCCCGCCGCCTGTGCCGGCGGCTCGGCGCAGTGTGCGGGGACGGTGTTGGATGGCAAATACCCACCCGAGGCCGACAGTCGTTTGATCAGCAGCGGTCTTGTTCTTCCTCTGGTTACGGGAACTGCTGAAATCCATCTTCGGTTTTGGCAGTGGTTCTCTTATGCGATTGCGGATTCTGGCGTGGCGGAAGGCGGCTACGTGCAGATTTCGGTGTGGGACGAGGCGAGCGGTGCATGGACGCCGTGGACCAGTGTGAGTGACCTTATCGACCGGGT
>DRLM01000054.1 GCA_011375345.1 Gammaproteobacteria bacterium | reverse complement strand
GTTCGGCTAACCGTTCCCCTTGCCGGGCCGGTAGGGGACTTGCACCCCCAAGTCATCCCCTCGCCACCACAGCTCGGGAAATAGCGCCAGTCACGGCGCTACGCGCCATGCCTGGCGCACCACCATTAACCCGACAATCCTAATTGCCGGGTTAATAATTGCCGGGCTGATAACTGCATCAATTCACCCCGCCGCCACCGGCGCAAAGAACACCGGCACACCAATGCAGGGTGCCCACCCTCCACCGCCCGGCATGTTCCCCACGGTTCAAACCCGCCTCAGCCCACCCGCTTCAGCGGCACAAATTCATGGGTTTCCACCCCTTCGCTGGCGCGTTCGGCCCAGGGATCCTTTTGCACGTATTTTTGCGACTCCAGGAAGCGGGCGTGCAAGGCCTTGCGCCTGCCGTCGTCATCAACGATTTGTTGCCTGACATAGGACAAACCCACCCGCTCTATCCAGGGCGCGGTCCGCTCCAGGTACTGGGCTTGTTCGCGGTACAATTGAATGAAGGCACAACAGTACTCCGCCACTTCTTCGGTGGTCGCCACCTTGGTCAGCAGATCAGTCGCCCGCACTTTGACACCGCCATTGCCGGCCACGTGCAGCTCGTAACCAGACTCCACACAGACCACGCCAAAATCCTTGATGGTGGCTTCGGCGCAGTTCCGCGGGCAGCCGGACACGGCCATCTTGAACTTGTGGGGCATCCACGACCCCCAGGTGAGTTTTTCCAGACTGATACCCAAAGCCACCGAGGCCTGGGTACCGAAGCGGCACCACTCGGAACCGACGCAGGTTTTCACGGTGCGCAGCGATTTGCCGTAGGCATGACCAGAGACCATGCCGGCCTTGTTGAGATCAGCCCACACCCCGGGTAAATCTTCTTTTTTCACCCCCAGCAAGTCGATGCGCTGCCCACCGGTCACCTTTACCGTGGGAATGTTGTACTTGTCCGCCACGTCGGCGATGGCGCGCAATTCATCAGGATTGGTGATCCCCCCCCACATGCGCGGCACCACGGAATAGGTGCCGTCTTTTTGAATGTTGGCGTGGGCCCGCTCATTGATGTAACGGGACTGGGGGTCATCCCTGGCCTCGGCGGGCCAGGCGGCAATGACGTAGTAGTTGAGAGCGGGGCGGCACACATGACAACCGTCCGGCGTGCGCCACTCAAAGAAGTCGCGTACGGCTTTGATGCTGGTCAGATGATGCCTGACGATGCCTTGGCGCACTTCTTCGTGGGTATGGTCGGTGCACTTGCACAGAGGCTTGGCCTTGGCGGCGGCAGAGTAATCACCCACCGTAGCCGCCAACAGCTGCTCCACCAGACCGGTACAGGAACCGCAGGACGCCGAGGCCTTGGTGTGAGACCGGACATCGTCGAGGGTGAACAAGCCCTTGCTGGTGATGGCTTTGACGATGCTGCCCTTGCACACGCCGTTGCAGCCGCACACTTCGGCATCGTCGGACAAGGCCGCGGCGGCATTGCTGCCACCATGACCGGAATCGCCGATGTGATGCTGACCGAACAGCAAGGCTTCGCGGAAATCAGACACGTCCGTGCCATCACGCATCAACTGGAAGTACCAGGCGCCATCCACCGTGTCGCCGTACAACACCGCCCCCTGCACCGTATTGTTTTTGAGTACCAGCTTTTTGTAGATGCCCTGGGCCGGATCCTTGAACACCATGTCTTCGGTATCCCCGCCACCCAGAAAATCGCCGGCGGAAAAGAGATCGATACCGGTCACTTTGAGCTTGGTGGACGTCACCGAGCCTTCGTAGCGGGAGTACCCCAGACCGGCCAGATGATTGGCGCATACCTTGGCCTGTTCAAACAAGGGCGCCACCAGACCATAGGTCTGACCGCGATGTTGCACGCACTCACCCAGGGCATAGATGCGCGGATCGAAGGTTTGCATGGTGTCATTCACCACGATGCCGCGCTCGCAATAAAGACCGGCTTTTTGCGCCAGCTCGATGTTGGGGCGTATGCCCACCGCCATCACCACCAGATCGGCGGGGATCTCCAAACCGTCCTTGAAACGCACGCCGCGCACCCGCTCATCACCCAGGACGGCTTCGGTTTGGGCTTCCATCAGGAAGTTGAGGCCGCGCTCTTCCAGGGACGCCTTGAGCAGGGCGGCCGCAGGCTTGTCCAGCTGCCGTTCCATCAGGCTGTCCAGCAGGTGAACCACGGTCACGTCCATGCCCTGCTTCAACAAACCGTTGGCGGCCTCCAGTCCCAGCAGGCCGCCGCCGATGACCACGGCGCGCTTCTGGCTGCGCGAGGCGGCCAGCATGGTGTTGACGTCGTGGATATCGCGGAAAGAAACAACGCCCGCAAGATCGCTGCCAGGCACAGGGATAATAAACGGCCGGGACCCGGTGGCCAGCAGCAGGCGGTCATAGTCCGCAACGGTGCCGTCGTCAGCCACGACCTTGCGCCTGGCGCGGTTGATTTCGGTAATGGTTTTACCCTTGTGCAGGGTGATGCCATGGTCGACATACCATTGCTCGTCGTTGAGCATGATGTCGTCAATGGTTTTCTCCCCAGCCAAAACAGGGGACAGTAAAATCCGGTTGTAGTTGCCGTAGGGCTCGGCGCCGAACACGGTGATGTCGTACATGCCCTGCTCCAGCGCCAACAGTTCTTCCAGCGCCCGCACACCTGCCATGCCGTTGCCGATCAAGACCAACTTCTCTTTTTTGGTCATTCCCATACCTCGAGTTTTCCAGCCGACTTCCAAAAACACCCGAAGCGCTGGCAACATTCATGCCACAAGAAAAAATCCGGCGCAGTCAGCTAACTTCCTATATTAAGACGCAATTTTTTCGGCCTGGCCGGGCATAGCACGCCCTGAAGCCACGGTCAGGCGCACCAAATCAACACAGCGGCCGTTTCAGCGGGGCGATTTTGGTGCATCCGTGTACGCGGCTGGACAGGGTGCCAACGCCGTGGCATTGTTCCGATTGCCACCGAGCCGTATTCCGCTCTTGCCAGAACATCCCCCTGCGAACCCAAGGCCAGCGCGGTCATCCATCTCCAGGGGAGAAATGCGGGCTGATTGGCTGACCGGGTGTCGGACAGACAAGGAAAGGGTGATCCGGTATGGGCGCTGTTTGGATATTTCGCCACATTGCGTGCGAGGGGCCGGGCTACCTGGGTCGGATACTCGCGGACAATAACATCCCCTGCCGCCTGATCGCCGTCGATCAGGGGGAGACCGTCCCCGGCTCAGTGGAGGGCAGCAGCGGGTTGGTGTTCATGGGCGGCCCCATGAGTGTGAACGACCCCCTGCCCTGGATCGAGGCAGAGCTGAAGCTGATCCGCATTGCCCGCGACAAAGGGCTCCCCGTTTTGGGGCATTGCCTGGGCGGTCAGCTCATCGCCAAGGCCCTGGGCGCAGCGGTACGCCCCAACCCGGTGAAGGAAATCGGCTGGCATGAGGTCAGTTCAGTGGCCGGGCACCCTTACCTCCAGAACATTCCAGACCGGTTCACCGCCTTTCACTGGCACGGCGAAACCTTCGACCTGCCCGCCGGCGCCACCCGCCTGCTCACCAGCCGCTGGTGCCCCAACCAGGCTTTCGCCCTGGAGCAGATGCTGGCCTTTCAATGCCACGTGGAGATGACGGAGGAAATGGTGCCGGAATGGGCCGCATTGTATGCCGGCGAGCTGGCCTCGCCATCACCCAGTGTGCAAAGCCGGGCGGCAATGATGCAGGATTTGCCCCGCCGTATCAGTCTGCTGCAAAAGACAGCAGCGGCCTTTTACGCCAACTGGTTGGCGGACGTGGCAGGAACCTGAACCGACTCCAGGGATGCCAACTCTTCCAGCGTATTGAGGTTCACAAACGCCCTGGGATCAGGAAAATCCACGAAAGCCACCGCGCACCTGGACCACCAGTCCACCACTTTCTTAAACCCCGCTTCCACATCCTGATACAAAGGCCCCGCCAGGGAGCGCGTCATCAAAGCACAAAGATGATGCACCTGGCCGCCGGCCCGGGCCACTGCCACTTCGGCATCGTTGGCGGTGAGCCCCTCACCCAGGCGGGCGAGCAGATCGGCGGGAAGGCAGGGCGTGTCGCAAGGCACCACCAGGGCGTAATCGGTGTTCGCGATATCCAGGGCACTGGCCAGCCCCGCCAGGGGACCGCGGTAGTCCGACCAACGGTCGGCCACCACCGAATAGCCCAGAGCGGCATAGCGCCCGTGCTCACGGTTGGCGCTGACCACCACCCGCCCCACTTGGGGCTCCAGCACCGCGGCCACATGGGCCACCAGCGGCCGGCCGTGAAAGAGCACCAGCCCCTTGTCCACACCACCCATGCGCTTGCCCCGCCCGCCGGCGAGGACAATGCCAGTGACGTTGTCGCGGGAAATCGTTGCGGCGTGCAAAAAAACTAGCTCCCTTTGAGCCGCGGCATCAGCCTGACGAAATTACACGGCCGGGTGCCGGCGTCAAGCTGGGACTCCAAAATGGCATCCCAGGCCAGACGGCAGGCGGCGGTGGAGCCGGGAATACAAAAAATATACGTGCCGTTGGCCATGCCGGCCACTACTCTGGACTGGATGGTGGAAGCGCCGATTTCCGCGAAAGACAGCTGGCGGAACAATTCGCCGAAGCCCCGGATTTCTTTGTCCAGCAGTGGCAGCACGGCTTCCGGCGTACAATCCCGGTGGGTCAGCCCCGTGCCACCGGTGACAATCACCACTTGCACGTCGTCATCGGCGATCCATTTGGAAAGCAGGGCCCGGATACGGTAAATGTCGTCGGGCAAAATCCGTTTGTCGGCCAGCCGGTGGCCCTTGGTGACAATGCGGTCGGCCAACAATCGACCCGAGGCGTCGGTGTCCTCCACCCGCGTATCGGACACCGTGAGCAGCGCGATATCAAGCGCCCGGGCACTCGCCGTTTCATCTTGGGTATGATGATGCTTCACACAGATCCCCGCAGCTTCACACGGTTCCATTTTATTGGCCCGCAGCACCGCTCACAAGCGGGCATTGCCGGTAATGCCCTGACGCCGGGGCGCTGCGGACGGGGCGACGACAGCCTTTACGCGCGGGTTTCGGCCCTGTAGGGTGCGGCAAACGAGCCACTGAGCCTCACTGGACATGTCAACAAAACTCGCCCTCAGTGCCGGCCAATACAGCGCAAAAGGCATCAAGCCCCGCAACGAAGACGCCTGCGGCATCCGCATGCCCGAAGACGCCTCCCTGGTCACCAAGGGCATCGCCACCGTTGTCGCCGACGGCGTCAGCGGCAGCGAAGGGGGCCGGGCGGCGGCGGAAACCTGTGTGCAGGGCTTTTTGAGCGACTACTACAGCACCCCGGATTCCTGGACAGTCAAGCATTCGGGACAGCGGGTGCTCACCGCCCTCAACCGCTGGCTCCACAGCGAGGGGCTGCGGCGTTACGCCCAGGACTACTGCATGCTGAGCACCTTCAGCGCCCTGGTATTCAAATCCACCACCGCCCACCTTTTTCATGTGGGCGATACCCGCGTTCACCGCATCCGCGGCGGCGAACTGGAATGCCTGACCCGCGACCATCAAATCTGGGCCAAGGGAGAAAAGGCGTTTTTAAGCCGGGCCATGGGCGCAGACATGACAGTGGATATCGACTACCAGGCCCTGCCGTTGGAAGTGGGGGATACCTTTGTGCTCACCACCGACGGCGTGCACGACTACCTGGGCGACAAGGAACTGCTGCATCTCACAGCCGAGCACGGCAACACTCCCGAACGCGCTGCAAGAGCACTGGTCAGCCGTGCCCTGGAACGCGGCAGCCACGACAACGCCACCTGCCAGATCCTGCATGTGGAGCAGCTCCCCGCGCAAAACGAGAACGAATTCTTTCAGCGGCTGACCGAGTTGCCTTTCCCGCCCCCGCTCACCGTGGACAGCGTGCTGGACGGCTACCGCATCCTCAGGGAAATCCACGCCAGCGCACGCACCCAGGTGTATCTGGCGCTGGATACGGATGCCGGCCAGCACGTCGTGATCAAAACGCCGTCGGTCAATTACGAAGACAATCCCGAATACATCGATGCCTTCCTCCACGAAGAATGGGCCGGCCGCCGCATCAACAACCCCCATGTACTGAAAGTCATCGACCCCAGGCAGCGGCGGCGTTTTCTTTACTATGTCACCGAATATGTCAAAGGGCAGACCCTGCGCCAATGGATGAACGACCATCCAGATCCCCCGCTCAGCGACGTGCGCGCGCTGGTGACGCAGATCATCGCCGGCGTGCGGGCCTTCCAGCGGCAGGAGATGGTGCACCGCGATCTCAAACCCGAAAACATCATGATCGACCAGCACGGCACGGTGAAGATCGTGGACTTCGGGTCCGTAAAAATTGCCGGTCTCGAGGAGATTGCCGCCCCCATTGAACGCAACACTGTTCTGGGCACCCTGAGCTACGCGGCACCGGAATATTTCAGCGGCCACAGCGGCAGCCACATCTCCGATTTATACTCCGTCGCCGTCATCACCTACGAAATGCTCACCGGACACCTGCCCTATGGCGGCGCCCTGTCGCCGCGTAACATCAAGCGGGTGGAATACACCCCAGCCCGGCAGCACAACCCCAAAGTCCCCACCTGGGTGGACGGCGCCCTGCGCAAAGCCACCCAGCTCAATCCGGAACGCCGCTACCTGGCAATGTCGGAGTTTCTCCACGACTTGTCCCATCCCAATCCCGGCCTCGTGCGCACGGACCCCGTTCCTTTGCTGGAACGCAATCCCGTGGCCTTCTGGCGGGGCGCCGCCATTTTGCTCCTGCTTGCCAACCTGGCCCTGCTTTTTTACTTCAAGCGCTGAAATATTTTCTAAAGTTCCCCCAGCGGCGTCCGATGACCTGCACGTCAAGATAAATGTGACCTGCGTCACATCAGGAAACAGGACTCGAACTGTAACCAGGAGAAAGGAGCGCACAATGGCCTGCGACAGCACTTATAAACACGGGCTCCGCATACATGGTGCATATCTCCGCATGCTCGAAGAGGAACAAGCGCGCCGGGCGAAGGAAACCGCCACGGAACCGGCCGCAACACAACCGGCACGCCACGAGCGCCCGGAGGCCCCCCCGGTTCAGGACTTCGAACCTGCCTCCGCGGCATAACGGCCAGTTCGCCCAGGGATGACACTAGCCAAGGATGGCTGTATTTTTCCTCCCCCCTTACGTTGGTCCCTCCCACCCGGCACGGGCGCCGGCGACACAAACATTCGTTTCGTGCCACTATAATTGGCGCGATGCAAAAAACGTAGCACGGGACAGCCACCGCCACCCCGGCGGTCTTCCTGCACCGCCAGGCGGAGCAGCCGCGACAGCCCCACAATTTGTCTGGTTTGGAATCCGGCGAAATACCGTTATACTGCCGGTGGTTCTGGCGCTCCGCCGCGTGATGTGTGCTTGCACAACGGCGGTCCCGATTATTGGAGGCTACACTCAAGATGAGCATTTACAAGGTAAAAACGGCTAAAGAACTCTACCCCGTCAAAGACATCATTTTTGCCGTAACGGGCATCGCCTGCGCCATCGTCGCGGGTATTTTCGTCGCCAACTTCGTGACGTCTTTCGCGGGCATCTAAGCCGTTCCCGCCGGCCCGCCGGCGTCGAACAGCAAAAAACAGGGGCACCCGGCGTGCCCCTGTTTTTTGCTGGACGCCCCCTTTGCTTTTCTCTGTCCTGTAAGCAACAAGCAATATGGCTGTCCGGCATAGGCGCGGCGCAGGACAGACCCGGCGGCGATGCGGCCAGGGCACCCGGCATTGATCACCGTCCAGACCCGGTGGCCAGGGTCCGGGCCTGCTCCAAGGCACCCCCCGCGGTGTTTGCGGCCGCCAGCTCGTAACCGTCCTGTTTGATAATGTCGCGGGCGGCGTCGCTTTCCAGGTAAGCCATGAAGGCCCGCGCCGCAGGATTGTCTTGCGCCCTTTTGAGCAACACGGCTTGTTGCCGCAACGGTGCGTGCAGCGTGGGCGGCACCAGCCAGTGGAATCCCCCGCCCCCCCCCTTTCGCCATTGGGCCAGGGATACCAGGCCGGCCCCGGCATTGCCGGTTGCCACATACTGATACGCCTGAGCGACATTTTCCCCCCGCACCACTTTGGCACGCAGGCTGGACCACAGCCCCAGGCGGTGCAACACACTCACGGCCGCTTCACCGTAGGGCGCCGTGCGGGGGTTGGCGATGGCGATGTATTCAAGCGACCGGACCACGGGCAAGGGACCCCGCTCATCGACCACCCGCCGCCTGGGACTCCACAACACCAGGCGGCCGATGGCGTAAGTGAAACGGCTGCCTGCCACGCCCTGGGAGGACGCCTCGATCAGGCGCGGACGTTTTTCATCAGCAGCCAGAAAAACATCATAGGGCGCACCATGCCGGATTTGGGCATACAGCCTGCCGGTAGAACCACTGCTGATGCGCAGACGGTCACCGCTGCGGATTTGAAAGTCCCGGGCCAGGCGCTCCAGCGTGGCGATGAAGTTGGATGCCACCGCCACCGTCACCTCCCCGCCTGAAGCCGCCGGGGGCGCAGCCAACGCCATCAGCGCGAGCAAAACGCCTCCCCAACGGCGCGCGGTATTACCTGCCAGCCCAGTCAGCTGCCCATTCATAGCAAGGCCCTCTGTTGCGCGGCGGCGAATATCATACGCCCACGGCCCTCCGCCCGCTCACCACACCGTCACGGCCTTTTCGCTCTTGGCACTTGATCGCTGCCGCCGGCCTTTCAGTGAAAATCCCGCGCAGGGATGTCCAGCCGGCCGATCAGTGCCGTCAAATCCTGCAAGCGACCGGCGAGCAGGTGCAGCACGCCCTCTTCCTGCTGCACGGTGCCGCTGACCAGCAGCAGCTTGGATTGCAACAAAACCCGCCGCTGGGCATCGGCCACTTTGGCCCACACCACCACATTGACGTGGCCGGTTTCGTCTTCCAGGGTGACGAAGATAACGCCGGAGGCGGTGCCGGGACGTTGGCGGCCAATCACCAGGCCGGCGGCTTTGGTCAGGGCGCCGCTGGGCAGGCTGCGCAATTGCGCGGCAGTGCGGATACCGTGACGGGCCAGGCGGGAGCGGAGCAGAGCCAGGGGGTGGCGGCGCAGGCTGAAACCGCAGGCGGCATAGTCGGCGACAATATCTTCCCCCTCGCTGGGTCTGCGCAGCAGGACCGCGGCTTCCTGAAAGCGGGGGGATTCGAACAGGGGCAGCGGCTGTTCAACGCCGCTGGCCTGCCAGTGGGCCCGGTGGCGGTCGCCGGCCAGACCTTTGAGGGCATCGGCAGCGGCCAGGGCTTCCATGTCGGCCCGGCTTAAGCGGGCGCGGCCGGCCAAGTCCTGGACATGTTCAAAGGGACAGTCGCGGCGCGCCCGGGGAATGCGTGCCATCCCGGCTTGGGAGAGGCCTTTGACCAGGCAGAGGCCCAAGCGCAGGGCCGGTGGCCGCGACAGCGGTGCCGGCGGGCCGGGGGCAACCAGCGTGCAATCCTCTTCGCTGTGGCACACATCCACCGGCAACACCTCAACACCGTGGCGGCGGGCATCCTGCACCAGTTGCGCCGGGCGGTAAAAACCCATGGGCTGGCTGTTGAGCAAGGCGCAGGTAAAAGCAGCGGGATGGTGGTGTTTCAGCCATGCCGAGGCGTAGGCCAGCAGGGCAAAACTGGCGGCATGGGATTCGGGAAAGCCGTAGTCGCCAAAACCGCGAATCTGCCTGAAAATCTGTTGGGCGAAAGCCGCGGAATAGCCGCGCGCGGTCATGCCCTGCATGAGTTTGCGTTCAAATTTTTCCAGCCCGCCCCGACGCTTCCAGGCGGCCATGGCGCGGCGCAGTTGATCAGCCTCACCGGCGCTGAAGCCGGCGGCCACCATGGCCAGTTGCATCACCTGTTCCTGAAAAATGGGCACCCCCAGGGTGCGCGACAACACCCCTTCCACCTCTTTGCTGGGATAGCGGACCGGCTCGCGGCCGCTGCGGCGCGCCAGGTAAGGATGCACCATCTCTCCCTGGATGGGTCCCGGCCGGACGATGGCGATCTGGATCACCAAATCATAGTAACAGCGGGGTTTGAGACGCGGCAGCATGGACATCTGCGCCCGGGATTCGATCTGAAACACGCCGATGGTGTCGGCCTTTTGGATCATGTCATAGACGGCAGGATCCTCCGGCGGAATGTCGGCCAGGGTCAGCGGGCGCGGCCGGCCGGCGCTGAGATAATGCAGCGCCTTGCGGATAGCGCTCAGCATGCCCAGGGCCAGCACATCCACCTTGAGCAGGCCCAGCGCTTCCAGATCGTCCTTTTCCCATTGAATAACGGTGCGCTCCGCCATGGCGGCGTTTTCGATGGGCACCAGTTCACTGAGCCGGCCGGCGGCGATGACGAAGCCGCCCACATGCTGGGAAAGGTGGCGGGGAAAGCCGATGAGGGTATCCACCAACACGGCAAGCCGTTTCAGGACGGGACTGCCGGCGGCAAAACCCAGCGCTTGCAGTTGTTGGGGTAAGAGGGGTTTGTCGTCCCACCAACGGTGGCTTTTGGCCAGACGGTCGATTTGATCGCGGCTGAGCCCCAAGGCCCTGCCCACATCGCGGATGGCGCTGCGGGGCCGGTAACGGATGACGGTGGCGGCCAGGGCGGCGCGCTCGCGGCCGTATTTTTGATAAATGTACTGGATGACTTCCTCGCGCCGCTCGTGCTCAAAATCCACATCGATATCCGGCGGCTCATTGCGCTCTTTGGAGATGAAACGTTCAAACAACAGCGCCATGCGGCCGGGATCGACCGCGGTAATCCCCAGGCAATAACAAATCGCCGAGTTGGCGGCGGAACCGCGGCCCTGGCACAAAATGCCCCGGCTGCGGGCAAAACGGACGATGTCGTAAACGGTAAGAAAATAGGGCTCGTAGCGGAGTTCTTTCACCAAGGCCAGTTCGCGGGCCACGCTACGCCGCACCTGGACCGGCGCACCCGCCGGCCAGCGGTGGCGCATGCCCTCCGCCACCAGCTGGGCGAGCCACTGATGCGCCGTGTATCCCCCGGGCACCAGTTCGCGGGGGTATTCATAACGCAGCTCCGCCAGGGAAAAGCGGCAGCGCCTGGCGATACGCACCGTCTCCGCCAACAGGGGGGGTGGATAAAGACGGGCGAGTGTTTCCAGGGGACGCAAATGGCGTTCGCCGTTGGCTTGCAGCCGCCCACCCAGCGCATGCAAAGGGATACCAAGGCGGATGGCGGTGAGGGTGTCTTGCAGCGCCCGCCGGCTGCGGCAGTGCATATAGACCCCGCCGGCGGCGCAGAGGGGAACGTGATGGGCCGCCCCCAGACGCCGCAACCGGCGCCAGCGCGCTGCCTCATCGCCCCGCAGCAGATGGTGCACGGCAATCCAGCTGCGCCCGGGGAAGTGGGCGGCCAGCCAGATCAGTTCATTGGCATCAATGGATTGGCCGGGCAGCCACAGGGCCAGACAAGCCTCCAGACCGTGGCCGGCCAGCTGCTGGCGATTGAGGCGGTAGCGGCCTTTGGCGGCATTGCGGCGGGCCAGGGTGATGAGGGATGAGAGCTGGCCGTAACCGGCCCGGCCGGTGGCCAGCAACACCAGGCGCAGGCCGTCGTCCAAGCGAAACTCACTGCCGATGATCAAATGGAGTTTGTGCTGTTGGGCTGCCAGGTGAGCGCGCACCACCCCGGCCAGGGAACACTCATCGGTGAGGCCCAGGGCGCGGTAGCCCAGGTGAGCGGCACGGGCCACCAGTTCTTCCGGGTGGGAAGCGCCGCGCAGAAAGGTGAAGTTGCTGAGGCAGTGGAGTTCGGCGTAAGCAGGCATCGGACACCGGGCTTATTCATCAACGGCGTATACAACGGCCGGGACGCCCGCCCGCAGTGGTTTTATGGGGGCTACCAACATTGCTCAGCCAAACAGGCCGTGGACATACCATCCCCCGCCGCGCAGATCACGAAACAGCCACAAGCACCGCCCCTGAGGGTCACGGGCGTGGTAATAGTCCCGCCGGCTGTCGGCGCCGTCCCACCAACCGCCCTCGATGCGTTCAACGTCCCCCTGAAGGCGCAAACCGGCTATGCCTGACAGGCGCTGCGGCTGGCGCAGCAGCCACAAGGGCCGCCGGGCCGGTGATCCTGAGCATGGCGGTGAACCGGCAGGCGGACAGTAACGCCAGGCGTGTTCAGGGCGATGGTCGGCGACAGTTTGCAGGCCGCAAATGGCGTCTGCGCCGAGACGCGCCTGCAATTGGTCCAACAACTGCTGCCATTCTGCGTCCCCTTCCTCCTGCTCAGCGTGGCCGAACAGAGCGCGGCGGCCAGGAGTGTAGGCATGCAGTGCACCGGCAGCAAGACGCAGCCTGATGACGGGGGCGGCAAGCCGCACTGACTTGAGGCGCTCCTCGATCAGTTTGCGCCAGTCGTCACGGTGGCGGCTGCCGCAGCGGGCGCCGATGGTGAGGCGGCTGGGCGGCCGCCGCCAATGATAGAGCGTCAATTGCAAAGTGCTCACGGCGGCATCCCGGGCTTGCAGAAAGTCGCACAGCCCGTGCAACAGGTGGTCTGCGGCCGGAAGGATAAGGCCGGTATCGCGCACCTCCAGGGGAAGGTCCACCACCGCCGCGTAGCGGGGGGGTGTCACCCAGGCCTGCCGGGGCTCCAGGCAGCGGCCCAGCAGGCGGTCGAGGTAAGCGGTCAACTCAGCGCCGAAACGGCGCGCCAGATCATCATGAGGCAGGCGCCACAGATCACGCAGCAGGCGTACGCCGGTTTTACCCAGGCGTGACAACGTGCGCGGCGCCAATGGCAGCGCCCTGACCGGCACGCCGCCCAATACCGCACGCAGGGCCTCCGGCTCGGTAACGGCCGGGATGCCGCCCCGCTCACTCAATAGCAAGGCGGCTTGCGGGGTGGGGGCGATGGCACTGCTGAAACAATGGTGGCGGTGGCCCAGTGCTTCCCGGACCCGCCGATGCAAGGCTTCCACCCCACCGAACAAACTCAGGCTGCCGGCGATCTCCAGCAACAGCGCCCGGGGCGGCTGCACGCTCACCCAGGAGGTGAATTGTCCGGCCCACTGAGCCAGCGCGGCCAGGCCATGCTGTTCAGCCGGAACATCGCGCTCCATGACCCGCAACTCAGGACACAAGGCGCAGGCCGCCGCCACGGTCATCCCCGCCGTCACGCCCTGTTGCGCCGCAGCACAGGTGGCGGTATGAATGAGGCGGCGGCCACCCACCTCCTCCATCACCGCCAGCGGCCCGCCCAGACCCTCTGCGGCCACTGCCTCCACCGCCAGTTGCGGAAAAACAATGGCCAGCCACAGCGCATCAAGCCGTGCACCGGGGTGTATATCGCCGGTAAGGCTCTCACCCGGAAACGGCAAAGCCAACGGCAAGACGGCGGTAAACCTGGCCATGGGCACGACTACTGCGCGGGCCAGTGCAGCGCTATGTCATCTCTGGCATACCCCCCGCGGGCCTTCAACAGCCGCACCCGCAGCCCTTCCTTCAGGGGCCCCAGCTGCAGCCGCAACGGCGCCGGTGACGGCCCCCGGTCCCGCGTGGCAAACACCACGCCCACACTGTTTCCCGCCTCTGCCGCCAGTTGCAAACGGCGCATCTGGCTGTGGCCGGGCTGGGGCGGCCAGGCCAACACCATGCCGGTACCGGCGGCGCGCAAGGCTTTTTCCATGCTCCACAGCACCTCCCGGTCGCGTTTGGGCTCGACCAGCAACACCCGGCCCAGGTCAAGCCCCAAACCCGCCAGCGCCGGCGCGTAAGGCACATAAGGCGGCATCACCCACACCAGCCAGCCACCCTGGCGCTGTACGGTCAGCATCAGCGGCACCAGCAGGCGCAGCTCACCCATGCCCCAGGCCGGCACCACGATCTCCATCACCCCCCGCCGCGGCCAGCCGCCGCCGGGCAAAGCCGCATCCAGGGACGCAAAGCCAGTGGCAACCGTGGCCAGCGCCGAATCACGGCGCACCGCCCCCCGCCACAGCAGGGGGGTGCTGCGTAGCAGGCGCTCCAGCGCGGCGTTCATGGCTTATACATCGCGGATGACCCCGACCACCCGCCCCTCGATGCACAAAGACTCGCGGGCCAGATCCACTTCAATGGGGCTGAAATCAGGATTGGCCGGCTCCAGCAGCGCACGGGAACCGCTCATCCGCCAATATTTGACTGTCACTTCATCGTCCAGCCGCGCCACCACAATCTGGCCGTTGCGCACGTCCACCGTCCGGTGCACCGCCACCAGGTCACCGTCGAGAATGCCCGCATCCCGCATGCTCATGCCACGCACCCGCAGAAGATAATGGGCCTTGGGCCTGAACTGGCCGGGACCCAGGGGACGGTAGGCCTCGATGTGTTGCTCAGCCAGAATGGGACTGCCGGCCGCCACCCGGCCGACGATGGGCAGGCTGCCCGCGTCTTCCTCATCTTCCAGCAGGCGGATGCCGCGGGAGACGCCGGGGATCAACTCAATGGCGCCCTTGCGCGCCAGGGCCTGCAAATGACCGCGCACCCCATGGGCCGATTTCACCCCCAACGCCGCCGCCAGCTCGGCCACGGTGGGCGGCGCGCCGCGCAGGGCCAGCGCCTCGCGGATGAGATCAAGAATCTGCGCTTGTCGGGGGGTGAGGGCTTGCATACTGTTTAAATAAACACTGTTGTTTTGGCCAGTATAAGCGCACACGCCGGTGCTGGCAAGCCTTGCACGGCGCTGGCGTCTCCCCATTTTTTCACTTCATCGCCCCCAGCAATCCTGGCGCATCGGCGAACAGGTCGGGTTGTGGTGGTGCGAAGGCGGCTGTATGCCGTCTGCGCCGTAGCCAGGGATGGAAGATCACCTTGGCCATACTGAACAGGCGTTGCCAGCCGGCCAGCAGG